>DASPMP010000215.1:0-20320 GCA_035626995.1 Gemmatimonadaceae bacterium | reverse complement strand
CGACGCCCTTGGGACTTCCGATCTGCAGCACCCGGTCGACTGGAGAGAAGTCGACGCCGAGGTCGAGTGACGACGTGGCAACCACGCAGCGCAGCCTGCCAGTGCGAAGGCCGTTCTCCACCCAGTCCCGTCGCGCGCGATCCAGGGAGCCGTGGTGCAGCGCAACAGTGCCTGCCCAGTCCGGGCGCGCGGCGATCATCGCCTGGTACCAGATCTCCACCTGCGACCGCGTGTTGCAGAAGACGATTGCCGTTTGCCCTTCCTCGATCGCGACGATCACCTGCGGTAGCATCTGCGTCCCGAGATGACCAGCCCAGGGGAATCGTTCGATCACCGGCGGGATGAGCGAGTCCACGACGACCTCACGTGGCTCAGCACCACGAACGATTCGGCCGGGGGATCCTCCCAGGAGTGCGTCGAGCGCGGTGTCGAGGTTTCCAATGGTGGCCGACAGTCCCCAGATGCGTGCGTCAGGCACCATCGCGCGAATGCGCGCCAGCGCAAGCTCGACGAGTACGCCGCGCTTGCTCCCCAACAGCTCATGCCATTCGTCGACGATGACGGCGCGAAGCGTGGCCAGCGACGTCGCGGAATCCGGACGCGAGAGCAGCATCGAGAGGCTCTCGGGAGTGGTCACGAGCGCGGTGGGAAGCCGGCGCGATTGGCGCGCGCGTTGCGCGGTACCGGTGTCGCCAGTGCGTGCCTCGATGGTCCACGGGATCCCGACGTCGCGCAGCGGCTCCTGCAGCGCTTCGAGGGTATCCGCGACGAGCGCGCGGAGCGGCGTGATCCAGAGTACCCGCAGTCGAGGAGGCTTGCTATGCGAAGTGTCCGCTTCGAGCAGCGGGCCCCACCATGCGGCCAGCGTCTTCCCTGTCCCCGTCGCGGCGTGAATCAACCCGCTCTCGCCCGCGCGATAGGCATCCCAGACGTCGCGTTGAAACTGGAACGTCGACCAGCCGCGCGATGCGAACCATTGCTCAGCGGCGTTCTGCACCGGCTTCCAGGAGGAGCTTGAGCGCGGAGAGTGAATCCGCGTCTTCTGGCTTCTTGTCCGTGCGCCAGCGGATGATTCGCGGAAAACGCACGGCGATGCCAGCCTTGTGTCGCGTCGATCGCTGGATGCCTTCAAAGGCTATCTCGAAGACGTGCACCGGCTCGACGCGTCGTACCGGGCCGAACTTCTCGATGGTATGCTGGCGAATCCAGCCGTCGAGCTGACGCAACTCCTCATCGGTGAGGCCGGAGTACGCCTTGGCGAACGGCACGAGGGCGCCGTTGTCCCACAGCGCGAACGTCATGTCGGTGTTGAGCGACGCGCGCCGTCCGCTTCCTGCCTGCGCGTAGACCATCACGGCATCGAGGCTGTACGGCTGCACTTTCCATTTCCACCAGGCACCCTTTCGACGTCCCACGCCATAGGTGACGTCGCGTCGCTTGAGCATCAGCCCTTCCGCGTGCATTTCGCGCGAACGATTGAATGCAGCGCGAACCACGTCCCAATCCGATGAAGCGACGAGTGGCGATATGATGATCCGTGCCTCCGCCCGCGCGCTCGCCAGGGTCGTTTCGAGGAGTGCGCGACGCTCGGCAAGCGGCCGTTCCCGAAAGTCTACGCCGTCGGACTCGAGCAGGTCGTATGCAACGAGCACCACTGGCACGTCGGCCAGGATACTCTGGCTGAGCCGCACACGGCCGATTCGCCTTTGCAGCTGCGCGAATGGCAGGGGCGCGTTGTCCTTCCACGGCAGGATTTCGCCGTCCAGGACTGTGCCGTCCGGCAGAAACGATGCTGCCTCCACGATTTCCGGGAATCGCTCGGTCACCAGTTCTTCGCCACGCGACCAGATGTGGGTGATGCCATCGCGATGCACGAGCTGTGACCGGATGCCATCCCACTTCCACTCCACCTGCCAAACCTGAGGTTCGCCGAGTGCTTCCAGTTCCCCGTCGAGCGCATAGGCGAGGAAAAACGGGTAAGGGCGCGTCCGGTCAGCGTCACGCGTATCCGTTGCAACGAGCGCTTCGAATGCCTGCGCGGTTGGTGTCCATGCTCCGGTCAGGCGATGGGCAATCGTGCCCTCATCCACGCCACTCACCTGCGAGAGCGCCCGGGTCACGAGTTGACGCGACACGCCAACCCTCCAGGCTCCGGTAATGAGCTTGTTCCACACAAAACGCTCGGTACCGCGCAAAGTACCCCACGCGTCGAGGATCGCCTGTCGCTGATGCGCTTCCGGGAGCGACGGCAATGTGAGCAAGGATTCCTCGACCCATGCGTAGAGCGGGCGATCGTCCGCCCGCTCGGCGTCGGGCAGCAACAGCGTGATCGTCTCCGCGAGATCACCGACCGCCTCGTAGCTCTCGTCGAAGAGCCATTGGGGAACGCCGGCAGCGTCCATGGCCCACGCAGCCAGCACGCGGGCGTTGAGCAAACGCTTTGGGCGATTACCACTCAGGAAATACACCGCCCAGGCGGCGTTCCGCGGAGGAGCGTCCGCGAAGTATCGCACCATGGCGTCGACTTTCTCAGACGTCCGCGTCGTGGCGTCGATCTCACCGAACAACTGCGCGAACCGCTTCACGTCACGACATCCGCCTGAGACGCGGCGGCCTCCGCCGCTTCTTCCCCCTCCCAGCGGCTCGCAACGGACTGTGCATCGATCCCGCGCTCTCCCAGCCAGCGCACCACCGGCTCGCGATAGCCGTGCGTCACCCAGACACGCGTCGCGTTCGTTTCCGCGATCGCGGCGAGGAGCGAGGGCCAATCCACGTGATCCGACAGCACGAACCCGCGATCCATGGAGCGGCGCCGACGATTGCCTCGAACCTGCATCCATCCCGACGCGAACGCGGTGCTCGATTCCCCGAAGCGGCGCAGCCAGGTGCTTCCCGCCGCCGACGGCGGCGCGACGATCAGCGCACCCGCGAAGTCATGACCGCGCGGCATGGACGCCGCGTGGGTGGTCGGCGGGAGCGCGATACCACTGTCCCGATAGTCGCGCACGAGCTTCTCGACTGCGCCGTGCGTATAGATGGGACCGACCATCGCATCGCGCAGCCCTGACAGCACGCGCTGCGACTTGCCGAGCGCGTAGGCGAAAATGATGGATGCACGTCCCGCGGCGGCGTTCCTGTTCCACCAATCCATGATCTGCGCGAACACCTCGGCGTCCGCGCACCACCGGTAAATGGGAAGGCCAAAGGTTGATTCCGTGACGAAGGTGTTACAGCGCACGGGCTCGAACGGTGTGCAGGTCGGATCCGGATCGGTCTTGTAGTCGCCGGACACCACCCAGACTTCGCCGCGATGCTCCACGCGGACCTGCGCAGACCCCAGGATATGTCCCGCGGGATGGAGCGACACGCGGACGCCGTTGATCGTGGTGGGCTCGCCGTAGTCCACACTGGAAATGGATGCGCCGACGCCGAGTCGGGTGCGCAGGACACGCTCCCCTTCACGCGTGGCCAGGTATTGTCGCGATCCCCAGCGTGCATGGTCGCCATGCGCGTGCGTGATGACCGCGCGATCCACCGGTTCCCACGGGTCGATAAAAAAGTCGCCAGCCTGGCAGTAAAGCCCGCTGGCGGTAAGGCTGAACAGCATCCCTCAGGAATCTAGGGGATCACAGCACGCCGCCGATGAAATTCTCGATGCGTCGGCGGGGCGAAGCTGCTGCGTCCCGCTTGCTCCAGCGAATCGAGCCAATCAACTTCCCGCGATGCATGCGGTAGGAACGAGCGTCAAGCGGAAGGATGGCATCGGCAAGGCCACCGGCCAGACGAAATACGCGGACGACCTGCAGTTTGCCGGGATGCTGTACGGCCGGACGGTGCGCGCCACCATCCCCTGCGGTCGACTCGTCGGCGTGCGGCACGATTTCGACACGACGGGCTTTACCATTTGCGATCACCGTGACATTCCCGGGCGCAACCTCGTGTCGCTCATTGTCGACGACCAGCCCTGCCTGGTGGAGCGCGACATCCGCCATGTCGCCGAGCCGGTGGTGCTGCTCGCGCATGAAGACCGGGACGCGCTGCTCGCCGCCAATGTGCTACTCGAATACGAGGAGCAGGCACCCGTGTTCGATCCGACCGCGTCGCAGCATGTATTGAAGGAACTGCTCATCGAGAAAGGAAATCTCGACCGCGGATTTGCGAGCGCCGACGTCATCGTCGAGGGGACGTACCGCACAGGGCACCAGGAGCACGTGTACATCGAGACAAACGGCGTCGTCGCGGTGCCGGAAGGAGACGGCGTGGTGGTGTACGGCTCGATCCAGTGCCCCTTCTACGTCGATCGCGCCCTGCGCGTGATGCTCGGCGGACAGCGGCACGTGCGCGTGGTGCAGACGGAAACGGGCGGCGGGTTCGGGGGAAAGGAGGAGTACCCGTCGATGCTCGCTTGTCACGCCGCGCTGCTCGCGATCAAGTCGAATCGCCCGGTGAAGATCATTTACGACCGCGTGGAGGACATGCTCGCGACGACCAAGCGGCATCCGTCCATCATCCGGCATCGGACAGGCGTGAAGAGCGACGGCCGCATCACCGCCATGGACGTGGATGTGGTGATCGATGGTGGCGCGTATGTCACCCTCAGTCCCGTGGTCCTGTCGCGAGGCGGCATCCATGCGGCGGGGCCGTACCGGTGCGCCAACACTCGCATTCGCGGACGTGCGATGTTCACCAACACCCCGCCGAATGGCGCCTTTCGCGGTTTCGGCGCGCCGCAGACGCAGTTCGCGATGGAAGTCCACATGCAGCGCATCGCTGAGACGCTGCAGATGGATCCAGTGAAGCTGCGGGAACGCAACGCACTCCGTCCCGGTGACCTGACAGCGACAGGCCAGAAGCTTCGCGACGACTGCAGTGCACTCCAGGTGCTGAAGGAAGCCGTGAAGCGCTCTGGCTACCGCCGGAAATCGAAGAAGTACGCCGGGACGAATCGCGGGATCGGTGTCGCGCTGTTCTTTCATGGCTCAGGCTTCACCGGAAGCGGAGAGCTCAAGCTCGGTTCGCGCGCCGCGGTGGAATGCACTGAGAGCGGCGTTCGTCTGCTTGTGTCGAGCACCGAAATCGGCCAAGGGACGCGGACGATGCACGCGCAGATTGTCGCGGATGCCCTCGGCATCCCGTACGAGCAGGTGGAAGTCGCGCCGGTGGACACGTCCATCGTGCCGGACAGCGGACCAACTGTCGCGTCGCGCACCTGCATGGTTGTGGGAAAGATCCTGGAGCGCGCATCGCACGAGCTGAAGGAGAAGCTGAACGGGATGGCGCCCGCCGAATATTTCCGTCTGCGTGGCGCTGTACGGGTCGACAAGCAGCATGTTCCGCCGGAGTGGCTCCGCTGGGACGAAGAGCGATACCGCGGTGATGCATATGCGACGTACGCCTGGGCCTGCGACGTCGCCGAGGTGGAAATGGATCGTGACACCTTCGAAGTACGACCGATTCGCATCACCGCCGTGCAGGACATCGGCAAAGCCATTCACCCGGCGCTCGCGACCGGACAGGTGGAAGGGGGAACCGCGCAGGGGGTTGGCTTCGCGCTCATCGAGCAGGTCGTGATGAAGAATGGCGCGATGGTAAATGCGCAGCTCACCAACTACACGATCCCCACGACGCTCGACACACCGGCGATGGACGTTGTCCTCCTGGAAAATCCATTTCCCGAGGGACCGTTCGGTGCGAAGGGACTGGGGGAGTTGCCGATCGATGGCCCAGCGCCGGCGATCGTGAATGCGATTCGTTCATTCGGGATTGACGTACGCGAAGTCCCCGCGACGCCGGAAGTCGTGATGCTGGCGGCGCAGGGATCGCGACCCGCCGTGGAGCGTCACGTGGACGTATTGACCTACGGCGCACCGGTGAGCGCGTCCGCATGAACCTCACCCTGAATGGCGCACCGGTGAGCGTCGACGCTCATCCACTGAAGCGGTTACTCGACGTCCTGCGGGAGGAGTGTGGGCTGACCGGCACGAAGGAAGGGTGCGGCGAAGGAGAGTGCGGCGCGTGCACGGTACTGCTCGACGATCAGCCGGTGTGCGCGTGCCTCATCCCGTGGGCACAGTGTGAAGATCGCAGCGTGATCACGATCGAGGGACTGGGCGACGCGCACCCGCTCCAGCAGGCATTCATGGACGAGGTGGGAGCGCAGTGCGGCATCTGCACGCCAGGCATGGTGCTGACAGCGCTCTCGCTGGGCCCGAATCCGTCGATGGAACGCACCAAGGAAGGACTCGCCGGCAACTTGTGCCGCTGCACTGGCTATGAAGCCATCTATCGCGCCATCCAGTCGGTGCAAGCGCACAAGGCGAAACGATGAGAACGGCAACGAGCACGCTCGACGTGGAGCGCCCTCGCTCGCTGAAGGCGGCGCTGGCGGCATTGGCGCGCGACGCCACGCTGGCGCCGATGGCCGGGTGCACGGATTTGTACGTCGCCGTGAATTTCGGGACGCTCGACGCCAGCCGGTTCCTTGACCTGACCGCAGTCGACGCCTTGCGGCGAATCACGATGCGCGAGGATGTCCTGGTCATCGGCGCCACGGCGACCTATTCGGAGATCATCAGGTCGCGGCATGTCAGGAAGGCGCTGCCAATGCTCGTGGAGGCGTCGCGGCAAATCGGCGGATTGCAGATCCAGAATCGCGGCACGCTGGGTGGCAACATCGCGAACGCGTCTCCGGCCGGCGACTCACTTCCTGTGCTGGCGGCGGCTGATGCCATCGTCGTCCTGCAGAATACGCTCGGCGAGCGGCGCGTTCCCCTCACCGAGTTCTACTCGGGATATCGGAAGTCGGTGCGCGCGAATGAGGAGCTCATCACCGCCATCGAAGTTCCGCGACAGCACGGCGCCCAGTGGTTCCGCAAGGTGGGGACGCGTGCGGCGCAGGCCATTTCCAAAATCGTCATGGCGGGTGTACGCGATATGCCACCGCGGATCGCACTCGGCTCGGTGGCGGCAACCGTGGTGCGCGCGACGCGAACCGAGCGCGCGCTCGCGGACGGCGCCGATATCGGCGAGGCTGCGCGCATTCTCGGGGATGAAATCCATCCCATCGACGACGTGCGATCCACGGCGCTGTATCGCAGGACGGTGGCGATGAATCTGCTGCGACGTTTCTGGGCTGATACCATGCCCGCCTGATGCGCTGGCATCGTCATCCCTCGGTGGTTGTCGGAGAGCGGGTCGCGACACCCAACGGTGTTGTTCCCGCATCGATTCACATCGCGGACGGGCGAATTGTGCGCGTCGGGGGAATCGATGACATCCGCGGTGCATCGCCGTTTACGGTGCTGGACGCCGGCGATTCGGTGGTGCTGCCCGGGCTCGTCGATACCCACGTTCACGCAAACGAGCCGGGGCGAACGGACTGGGAGGGATTCGCGTCTGTCACACGCGCCGCGGCCGCCGGCGGAGTCACGACCCTCCTCGACATGCCGCTCAACAGCGTTCCCGCGACTACCATGCGCTCCGCGCTCTCGGAGAAGCGCGCATGCGCGGAGGGACAGTGCATGGTCGACGTCGGGTTCATCGGCGGCGTGGTCCCCGGGAATACCGACCAGCTCACCGCGCTTTGGAACGACGGCGTGTTTGCATTCAAGTGTTTCATGGTGCCATCCGGCGTCGATGAATTCGAGCATATGACAGAAGCGCATCTGCGCGACGCCATGCCGGTTCTCCGGCGCCTCGGCGCGACGCTCATGGTGCATGCGGAAACGCCTGGCCCGATCGAGCATGCCGCGGCATCGCTGACGGGGGCAGACCCCCGGAAATACCAGACCTATCTGGCGTCGCGTCCATCCTCCGCCGAAGTCGAGGCGGTCGGCCTGGTGTTGCAACTGGCAGGTGAGTTCGGCACGCGCGTGCACATCGTTCACGTTGCATCGGCAGACGTGGTGCCGCTTCTTGCTGCCGCGCGGCGACAGGGCGTACCCGTCACCGCGGAAACCTGTCCGCATTACCTCACAATCGAAGCGGCTGAGATTCCTGATGGAGCGACCGCGTTCAAGTGCGCGCCGCCGATCCGTGAATCGGAGCACCGCGACGCGCTTTGGGCAGCGCTGTCCGAGACCATCATCGACCAGGTCGCCTCGGATCATTCGCCCTGCCCGCCCGCAATGAAGATGATGGAGACGGGCGACTTCTTTCGCGCGTGGGGAGGCATCGCGTCCATCGAGTTGATGCTCCCCGTTGTGTGGACCGCGATGCGCGAAAGATCGATGAACCTTGTGCAGCTCGCCCGCTTGCTTTGCGAGAACCCCGCACGGCTGGCCGGACTCACCGGTTACAAAGGACAGATCGCACCCGGGAATCGCGCCGACCTCGTGATGTTCGATTCGGACAGCTCGTTCGTGGTGGACCCGGTGCAACTGCATCATCGCCACAAAGTCACCCCGTATGCCGGCCGCACCCTGCACGGAGCAGTGCAAGCCACCTATCGCGCTGGCGAGCTGATTTTCGTAGACGGTGACGCCGTCGGCCTGCCCGCGGGCGCGGTACTGACGCGTGGCGTTCCATGGTGAGGCCTTGCGCCCCATCTGGCCAACTCTAACGTCCGCGCAATGACGGGCTTCACGGATTATGTGGATCTCGCCGCCGAGCGACTCGGGGGCGCTGTCCTGCTGGCGAACGACGAATTCTTTGCACCGAAGGAATCGCTCCTGCGCGCACATCCAGCCGAGTGGCGCGAAGGCGTCTACACCGATCGCGGCAAGTGGATGGATGGTTGGGAGACGCGTCGCCGGCGATCGCCTGGCCATGACTGGTGCGTCGTTCGCCTTGGCCTTCCGGGTGTCATTCATGGCGTAGTGGTCGATACGAGCTTCTTCCGCGGCAACTATCCGGAATCGTGCAGCATCGAAGTGGCCACGGTTCCCGGTACGCCGTCGCCAGACATGCTCGCCGATCCCGCGACGGCCTGGACGGAAGTGCTCGCGCGTTCACCTCTCGCGGGCGACACAAAGAACGGCTTCGCGATCCCGGACGCACCGTCCGCCACGCACGTACGACTGTCCATCTATCCGGATGGCGGCGTCGCCCGGTTGCGGGTGTACGGCGAACCGGGGTTCAATCCCGCACGTGTCCGTCCCGGCAGCGAGATGGATCTCGCCGCGATGGAAAACGGCGGCTTCGTCGTATCGTGCAGCGACATGTTCTTCGGGCATCGGCACAACCTCATCCTGCCGGGACGCTCGTCGCATATGGGCGACGGCTGGGAAACGAAGCGGCGCCGCGGTCCCGGTCATGACTGGAGCATCGTGCGACTCGCGACGCGGGGCGTCGTCCACCGCATCGAAATCGATACCGATCATTTCAAGGGGAATGCGCCGGGCAGCGCGATGCTGGAGCTGGTCAATGCATCTGGAACCCATTCTGCGCTCGAGGAACCAACCGACGACTGGAGTGTGGTCCTGCCTCAAACACCGCTGCAACCGCATGCGCGGCATGCCTTCGACGTGACGTGCATCCCCGCGACCCATGCGCGGCTCTCGATCTTTCCAGACGGTGGCGTGGCACGCCTGCGGCTCTTTGGGACACCTGCGTGACCCTCGCCGAGCTCAATGGGGCTTCTCCGGCAGAGGCTGTGCGCGAGCTGCAGCGCTGTTGCGGCTCAGCGAGATGGGTGGCATCGATGCTGTCACGACGTCCATTCGAAAATGCGGACGCCCTTCTGCGTGCTGCGGACGAGAGCTGGTGGGCGCTCGGCACGGCGGATTGGCTGGAAGCATTCTCGCATCACCCTCGCATCGGAGATCGCGCCGCTGGCTGGGCGGCGGATGAACAATCCGGCGTCCGCGGCGCGTCTGCGGAGGCCACGAAAGAGCTGGCGCAGCTGAACCGGCAGTACGAGCGCAAATTCAATCACGTCTTCCTGATTTTCGCGAGCGGGAAGGACGCGGACATGATGCTCGATGAACTGCGACGCCGGATCACCCAGGATCCCGCAACAGAGCTCCGTACGGCGGCGGGGGAGCAGGCGAAGATCACCGCGCTGCGCCTGCAGCGACTGCTCGCGGTCCACAACAGCACTGGAGCTCCATGATCACGACACACGTACTCGACGTGTCCACCGGCAAACCTGCCGCGCAGGTCCGTGTGTCGCTGAGCCGGGTGGAGGGTTCGACGCGAAAGCCGATCGGCGCCGGGCTCACGGACGCGGATGGGCGGTTGAAAGAACTTGTCCGGAGAGGATCAGAGCCAGGCGCGGGGGTCTTCGAGCTGCAATTCGAGACCGGCCCATACTTTCGCGCGCGCGGTGTCGAGCACTTTCATCCACACATCATCGTGGTGGTCGAAATCACTGATCCGAAGCAGCACTACCACGTGCCCCTGCTCGTGAGCCCGTTTGGGTATACGACGTATCGGGGGACGTAGATCGCGGCTTGTCGGCTTGTCGGCTTGTCAGTTACTCCGCGATGCCCATGCACGCAGCACCTCGCGCTCGGCATCGGTCATTCGCGTCTTGTTCGCGGGAGGCATCGTCCGCGTCGTGACTGCGCGTTCCAGGATCCGGTCGGTGAGCGCCTGAATCTGCTGCGGCGAATCGAATGCGACGCCGGATGGCATCGCGCCGAGTGAGATGTCCGCGGGATTGGCGGAATGACAGCTTGCACAGCGGCGATCGATGATCCGCTGCGCGTCCGCGAACGTGGCGGTCGGGGGCGACGCGGCGGCGTCACCGGTGCGACGGTCCGATGGCTTCACCATCATGAGCGAACCAAGCAAGATCAGTGGTAGCGCAATCGCGACCGCCAGGGCGGGCTTCCAGTGTGCGTAGGTGAAGCGGATGTTGAGGATGTGCCGGACGCCGGCTCCGGCAATTCCGAGCATCACCAGCGCGCCGAATCCACTGCGCTGCGAATAGAGCGCCGGAAAGTGCGCGCTCAGCATCAGCACGATCGCCGGAAAGGTGAAGTAATTGTTGTGAATCGAGCGCAGCTTGGCGGGATCGGCGAGGTGTTGCATCGGTTCCCGACCAGCTGCGAGCGCGCTCACCAGCTCACGCTGCGCCGGCATGATGGTGAAGACCACATTCGCCGCCATTAACGTGCCGAGCATCGCGCCAACGTGCAGGAAGGCCGCGCGTCCGCTGAGGAAGCTCAGGAGAATCCAGCTGGCTCCGGCCAGCACGGCGAGCGTACCCGCTCGCGCGGCCCTTCCCGACCACTGCGCCACGGCGCGCCACAGCAACTCGTAGAGGAGCCAGGCGCCAATGATGGTGCTAATCGCGATCGCGCTTCCGACGTGCGATGGGATGTCCTTGATGGCCGGATCCACGATGAGGGCTCGTCCACCCACGTAGTACACGACGACCAGCAGGGCGGCACCGCTGATCCATGTGGTGTATGCCTGCCACTTGAACCAGTGCAGTGGCGTCGGCAGGGCACGCGTTCCGTCGGGCCGGCGTTCTCCCTTGTTCTTCTCGACGAGGTAGAAACCGCCGCTATGGATCAACCACAGATCGCCATAGACGTCCCCCTGCCCCGGGCGCAGGCTGCGGTCGAGCCAGTTGAACAACATCGAGTTCCCGATCCACATGATCCCCGCGATCACGTGGACCCACCGGGCGACGAGATCGAGCAATTCGAGCATCGTCAGGCGTTGTAGATCATGCCGCCGCGCTTCCGGTAGTGCTCGAGCACCTCGCGTGCTTCCTCACGCAGGACATTCCGCACGATCTCGATGCCGCGCTCCTCGAGGTACGCATACGACTGCGGAAAGACGGGACCTTCCTCAAAATCGAGTCGGGTCGCGTCGTCCCGCGTTGCGCCGCACACGACGCGCTTGACCCCACTCCACAAGGCTGCGCCGAGGCACATCGCACACGGCTCGCACGAGGTAATGAGCTCATGCGCCGGCATCGTGGGAGCCGCCAATGTGAACGATCGCAGCCGCTGCTGGGCCATCATGAATGCGACCATCTCGCCATGCAGGGTGCAGTTGTTCAGGCGCACGACACTGTTCGCGCCCACCGACACGACTTTTCCTGAGTCGCGCTCCACGATCACCGCGCCAAACGGCCCACCGGTTCCCCGCTCGACATTCTCCCGGGCGATCCGGATAGCCAGTCGCATCCGATCTTCACGCGAATGCAGCGGCGCATCCCAGTCGACCGACGACGGGATCCAGTCCGGATATTCAACGATGACGCGGTGGTCCATGTGTGAGGGGCTGGGCGCTCGCGGCAAATATCCCGTGCCGCCGGGGCGAACGATAGCCGGGAACCCGTTGGCACGGGGGCTGCTTTATACGTCCCGGCAGGGCAGTCTCTACTGGACCAACACAGGAATCCGAGACCATGACCGCATCGACCTTTGAATTTGCCACTCGCGCCGCGCAGGCGCCCCGGCGCGCCCGGAAGGACCGCCGTACGCGCAATCGTCTCCGCGAATTGTGCGACGAGGTGCTCGCGTCGTACCGGCTGGCGCAGGGACAGGACGTCGTGACGCCGGAGGATCGCGAGCTGGCGAGCCAGGTATTGCGCGGCATCGCGCCGGTCTCGAAGTAAAGCAAATGAAAAGCCTCCCAGTCTGAGCACGCTCGGCCTGGGAGGCCTGACATCGCTGGCGGGATTCAGTCGTCGGTTTGACGCCATATCGTGCATGGCCCGGCTGACTTCCCTTTCTCAGGACGCACGGTAACGACCCGAGTGCTCCGTTCAGTTTTTTGTCTCGAGTGGAGCTACTAGCTGCGACCAGCGACTCCGCAGCCGTCTCATCGGGGTCAAACGCCCGGTGAGAGATCGTGCGATGAATGCTTTCGCATTCGCATCGACGACCACGTTCCGATCAAAACCGTGAGATCGAATCGCGCGAGCATAATGGAAGCGCGCAATTTTCCGCGCAATCCAGAAAGTTTCCCGAACGCTTCGAGCTGAACGCTGGTTACTCACGCGCGCCCTGCCATTCGCGGTTTTACTCTCGTGTGGCAAAGCAAATGCTGTTGTCCACATCGCCACCAACCTCGAGGATAGCGATGGCAGCGAGAAAAAAAACCGGCGGACGCAAGTCAAAGCGGAAGAAGGCGGGCGGTCGCAAGTACAGCCGCGGCGCGAGCAAGGACGTCGAGCGCGCCATGCGGCGGCGGAAGCGCGGTACGCTGCGCAGCGGTCCGGGGGGAAAGGGCGGCAAGGTGAAGAGCCGCAAGCAGGCAATCGCTATCGGACTCTCCGAGGCGCGCGCGAAAGGCAGGAAGGTTCCACGCAAGCGCGGTGGCGCGAAGCGTGGTGGCACCAAGCGCGGAAGTTCCCGGGGCGGCCGGAAACGCAGCCGCTAGCCGCCCGAGGTCGGTCAGCGAACCGGCGCGATCGCGGCCGCGGCTGCGATCGCCTGGTTCCCCTCGAGTTGGGACGTACAATGTCCGCAGCGGATCGCGTTAAGTGGGATCGCGTTGCGGCAGTACGGACACTCCTTGGTGTTCGGCGGTGCAGGCGCGGGTTGCCGGGACATTTTCGACGCTGCGCGGACGATCACGAACACCGCCGCTGCGACGATGAGAAAGCCGAAGATGCTGTTGAAAAACAGCCCGTAATTCAGGGTGACGGCACCGGCTGCCTTTGCGTCCGCGAGCGACGCGTATGGTCCCGCGGCCTTTGTTCCATCCTGCAGCAGGAGATACAGATTCGAGAAATCCACCTTGCCGAGCGCGAGTCCAATCGGCGGCATGATCACATCATCCACGAGCGACTTCACCACCCCGCCGAACGCGGCGCCGATGACGACTGCGACGGCAAGGTCGAGCACATTGCCGCGCATGATGAAGGCTTTGAAATCCTTGAGCATCGGCGTGTTGGTGAAAGGATCAGGCCCGCGCGACCGGGCGAGGTAAGGTGGCGGCGACAAGAACATAGCTCAGGAATGCCACTGCGAGCGAGATCAGGAATGGTGCGGTCGCGTCCAGCAACAGAGCGGCGAGATACGCAACCAGTCCAGCCACGAGCGTGGTTATCGCGGCGCGTGCGTCCCCCCATGCCGTGAACAGCCCGAAGCTCACCGTGACGAGCGCCCCGGCCGACCCGAACGCAGACGCCTGCTCCACCAGTGCGAACACCCCTTCAGCGTGCAGCGCGAGCACATACGCAACGACACCGAAGGCAAGCACGCCGAGGCGCGCCACGCGAACCTTGCGTCCTTCGTCGGTGATGCCGAGCAGTGGGATCACCAGATTGTGCGACAGCAGCGCCGACGCCACGAGGAGGGTGCTGTCCACCGTCGACAGGATCGCAGAGATCAATGCACCCGCGAAGATGGCGTAGAGCGCAGTCGGCAGTAGCGTGCGCGCGAGTTGCGGCAACAGCTGCTCCTCATCCGCAATGCCTGGCATGACCTGGGGACCGATGAGCCCCACCATCAGCGGGATGATACCAACGCCAACGTACAGTGCAGCGGCCATATACGAGGATCGTTGGGCAACCTGTGGCGAGCGTGCGGCCAGTACGCGTCCGATCAGCTCCGTGGCGATCACCGACCCGGCAACCGGCACGGCCCAGCGCTCCAGGAGCGTGAGGAACGACTCCCCCGCCGGCAAGACGTGGATGCGGTCTGGCCGCGCGAGCGTCTGCGTGAGCTGCTCCCATCCACCCATGTGCGGCAGCACGGCGACGAACACGATCACGAGCCCCAGCACGAGTACGACACCCTGAACGACATCCGTAATGGCGTCGACCAACATGCCGCCGAATGCCGTGTAGAGAATGGTGAATCCGGCGGCGATGGCGATCGCCGTCTCGCCGGAGATCCCCGCGCCCGACGTCTCGATGACATATCCAAACGCGCGGATCTGCGCCCCCGCCCACAGCACCGAGCTCGGGATCAGGATGATCGCCGCCAGACGTTCGGCGCCCGCAGAGAACCGCTGCCGATACAGGTCAGCGAGCGTCGTCAGCTTGCGTCGCCAGAGCGGCGCCGCGAAAATCGCCCCCATCAGGACGATGCACAGCCCGTAGCCAAAGGGCTCCGCCGACCCGAACGACACGCCATCGCGATAGGCTCGGCCCGCCGATCCCACGATTGTCTCCGCACCGAACCAGGTGGCGAAGATGGAGAATGTCGTGAGCGTGTAGCCGAGGTTGCGGCCGGCCAGGATGTAGTCGCTTTCGGTCCGGACGCGGCGCGACACCCACACGCCGAGCGCGAATTGCGCGGCCATGTAGAGCGCGATGGCGAAGAGAGGGCTCACGGACGCCAAACTTTGGGGTTCCGGTTGCGGGGCACAACGTCTTTTTTTGTATGCATGCCCCACGAAACAGGCCTCATCACGATCCTTGCGGCCGGCTTTGGCCTCGCTTTCATCCTCGGGCTCGTCGCGACGCGGCTGCGCCTCCCGCCCCTGGTCGGCTATCTCGTCGCTGGCGTCATCATCGGGCCGTCCACGCCTGGCTTTGTCGCAGACGCGAGCCTCGCGTCGCAGCTCGCGGAAATTGGTGTGATCCTATTGATGTTCGGCGTCGGGCTGCACTTCTCCGTCGCGGACCTGTTCGCGGTACGCAAGATCGCCGTGCCTGGCGCGGTCGCGCAGATCACCGCGGCGACGGCGCTCGGCGCGCTCGTCGCGCATTTTTGGGGATGGTCGTGGGGCGCCGGAATCGTGTTCGGGTTGTCACTGTCTGTGGCGAGCACCGTGGTGCTGCTTCGCGCGCTCGAGGAACGGGGCATCCTGGATACCGCGGGGGGAAAAATCGCGGTGGGGTGGCTCATCGTCGAAGATCTCGCGACGGTGCTCGCTCTCGTGCTCCTGCCGGCGCTGGCCAGCACCCTCGGCGCGAGCGCCACGACAACGGATGTGCCGACACGCAGCATCGGAATGGAGCTGACACTCACCTTCGTGAAGGTCGGTGCTTTTCTCGCCCTGATGTACTTCGTTGGCCGTCGGACGGTGCCATGGCTGCTGGCGCGCGTGGCGCGTACCGGCTCGCGCGAACTCTTCACCCTGGCAGTGCTCGCGGTCGCACTGGGAATCGCCGTGGGGGCGGCGTCACTCTTCGGGGTTTCGTTTGCGCTCGGTGCCTTCTTCGCCGGCGTCGTGATCGCAGAGTCAGACCTGAGCTATCAGGCGGCGTCGGACGCGCTTCCCCTGCAGGACGCGTTCGCGGTGCTCTTCTTCGTGTCCGTGGGCATGCTGTTCGACCCGATGGTTATCGTCGAACAGCCGCTGCACGTGTTGTCGGTTGTGCTCATCATCATGATCGGGAAGTCGCTTGCGGCATTCGGGATCATGATCGCCTTCCGGAAGCCGGTGCGTACAGCGCTGTTGATCTCTGCCAGCCTTGCGCAGATCGGTGAGTTTTCGTTCATCCTGGCAGGGCTCGGCATCACGCTGGGGTTGTTACCCGCGGAAGCGAACAGCCTGATCCTCGCGGGCGCCCTGCTGACCATCACCCTCAATCCCGTCACGTTCGCGACGATTCCGGCGCTGGAGCGATGGCTGCAGCGGCAGCCGCGGTTCTATGCTTTTCTCGAGAAGGGCGAAGCGGATATCGACGTCTCACCTGCGGACGCACAGACCTCCACGATGCGTGACCACGTGGTGCTCATCGGGTTCGGACGCGTGGGACGGCGCATCGGCTACGCGCTCGAGCGCTCAGGCATCCAGTACGTGGCGGTGGAGCGCGACCAGAATACCGTGGAAGCGCTACGCAAGCGTGGCATCCCGGCGGTATTCGGTGACGCGGCGCGTCCGGGGATCCTGAACCACGTTCATCTGGAGACCGCAAAGCTGCTTGTCATCGCCTCCCCTGATCCGTACCACGCGCGTGCCATCGTAGAGCTCGCACTGAAAGTGAATCCGTCCATCGAGATCGCGGCGCGCACGCACAGCGAGGCCGGACAGAAGTTTCTCGAGGAACGTGGCGTCCACCGGGCATTCATGGGTGAACGCGAACTGGCGCTGAGCATGGCGCATCACTCCATGATGCGTATGGGGCAGACCGACGACCAGGCCGACGCCACGGTGGACGCGATGCGTCGCGCCACCTCCCTCGGCATGAAGGCGATCGACAAGGACGGGACGATGGTCGACAGGCCCTCGGCCGACGAGCCTGTATTGCCGCAGCCGACCTGAGGGAGGGCTTTACGACTTCGCGACCGGCCCACACCGCGACAGGCCCCACAGGTCCGCGACCGGCTCCACAGTTCAAAGAAGACAAATTGAATACGCGAATGCGTGAATGCAGGAATGAGGAGGGTGAATGTTGTATTCGGGCATCCACTCATTCCCGCATTCCTTTCTTCTTTTTGAACTGTGGAGTTTGAGGATCACGCCTTTGCGCGCCGGCCTCCTGTGCCATACACGCGGCCTGAGGTTGATGGGGCGTGCAGCGAGCCGCGCGGATTGCGCGGCGGCTCGTCGTACTGCTGACGGTCCATCTGCTTGGCCGCCATTCGTTCGCCGATCGCAGGGGCGAACTTGGCCATGGCGACATTCATCTTCGCCATCGCGCTCACCTTGATCGCGCGCTTCTGTGACGTGGCGGCCTCGAGGATCTTTTCGGCGACATGGAACGGATCATCGAGCGGGGTGGGGAGCGCAGGCTCCCGGTCCATGTAGTTTCGCGCGTGCTGCGGGAACGGCGTGTCGGTCGCACCGGGCTGGATGAGCGTGACGGACACCGGGATTTCGTCGTGCTTCAGCTCGACCCGGAGCGCGTCTGTGAACCCTTTTACCGCGTGCTTCGACGCGGAATACATCCCCTGAAGCGGAACGATCGCCTCGGATACCTCACTGCCCACATTGATGAGTGCTCCCCGGCTTTCGCGGAGATGCGGCAGCGCGACCAGCGAGCCGTTCACAACTCCCCAGAAGTTTGTGTCGAACAGCCGGCGATTGTCCTCCTCGCTTGTCTCGGTGATGCGGCCGTAGATCGAGACGCCTGCATCGTTCACCCAGGTATCGATACGGCCGAACCTGCTGATCGCCGCGTTCGCGATGCGTTGGACCACGATACGGTCCGCGACATCGCCGGCCACGTGCTCGGCGTCGCCGCCGGCGGAACGGATGTCCGCAACGACTTCCTGGAGGGTGTCTTCGCTGCGCGCATTGAGGATGAGCTTCGCGCCACCCTCAGCGGCCACGAGCGCTGTAGCCAAACCAATTCCGCTCGATGCGCCTGTGATGACCATGACCTGCTGGTCGAGCGGCTTCAACGATTTCGACCTGTCCGTCTACCGTGGTCGTGACGGACGCGCATCGCGCAACAAGTGTTCCTTATCGAAACTTCACCTTCGCGATGAAGATGGCAGCGGTGAGCAGCACCGTGCCGCTGTTCGTGAGCACCACAGGCATCTGGCTGCTCATCACACCGTACACGATCCAGAGGACGCCGGCGATCACGAGCATCGCGACCATTCCCCAGGAGAGGTCGTCGACCTTGCGCGTTTTCCATGCGCGCAACGCCTGGGGGAAATACGAAATTACTGTAAGCGCACCCGCTGCATATCCGACGTAAGCTGCCGTTTCCATGTCGTCAGCCTACGCATGAGCTGCGCCCGTGATCGCTACGCGCGCACCAGCCTCTTGTACGCGATGCGGTGCGGCTGGTCGGCGTCGATTCCCTTCCGGCGCTTCAGGTCCTCGTGGTACGAGTTGAAATTGCCCTCGTGCCAGACCACTTCGGAGTTGCCCTCGAAGGCCAGCACGTGGGTCGCGACACGATCGAGGAACCAGCGGTCGTGGCTGATGACGACGACACAACCGGCGAAATCCACGATCGCTTCCTCCAACGCGCGCAACGTGTCGACGTCGAGATCGTTGGTCGGCTCGTCGAGCAGGAGCACGTTGCCCCCGGACATGACGGTCTTGGCCAGATGCAGGCGATTGCGCTCGCCGCCGGACAGGTTGGCGACGAGCTTCTGCTGGTCAGCGCCGCGGAAGTTGAAGCTCGACAGATACGCGCGTGAGTTGAGCTCCTTCTTGCCGACCATGATCTGTTCGCGACCGCCGGACACCTCCTCCCAGACCGTCCGCTTGCCTTCGAGCGTGCGCGATTGATCCTGATACGAGAGCTGCACGGTGTCGCCGAGCTTCAGCGTGCCGGCGTCTGGCTTCTCCTGACCGGTGATCATGCGAAAGAGCGTGGTCTTGCCCGCGCCGTTCGGTCCGATGATCCCGACGATACCACCGCGCGGCAGTGAGAAGTCGAGTCCATCGATCAACACCTTGTCGCCGTACGCCTTCTTCAGCCCCTTCGCGATGACAACATCATTGCCAAGTCTCGGCGCCGGCGGAATGACGATCTCGTGCTGCGCGATCTTCTCATTCTGCGCTTCACTGGCGAGCTCCTCGTACTTCTGAATACGCGCCTTGTTCTTGGCCTGGCGCGCCTTGGGCGCCATGCGCACCCAGTCGAGCTCCTTCTGCAGTTCTTTCTGGCGCGCGGACTCGGTCTTCTCCTCGACGGCGAGGCGGGCCTTTTTCTGCTCCAGCCATTTGGTGTAGTTGCCTTCGTACGGAATGCCGCGGCCGCGATCGAGCTCCAGGATCCACCCGGCGACGTTGTCGAGGAAGTAGCGATCGTGCGTCACCGCCACGACGCAACCCTTGAACTCGGCGAGATACTGCTCGAGCCAGTTGACCGATTCGGCGTCGAGGTGGTTGGTCGGCTCGTCGAGCAGCAGCATGTCGGGCTCCTCGAGCAGAACGCGGCACAGTGCGACACGTCGCTTCTCACCGCCTGAGAGCCTGGTGACATTCGCATCCCCGGGCGGGAGGCGGAGCGCATCCATCGCGATCTCAACCTTGGTTTCGAGGTTCCAGAGATCGTGCGCGTCGATCTGCTCCTGCACCTTCGCCTGCTCGTCGAGCAGCTTCTCCATGGCCTTATCGTCCATCGGCTCGGCGAACTTGTTCGAGATCTCGTTAAAGCGGTCGAGCAGCTTCTTCTGTCGAGCCACGGCCAGATCCACGTTGCCGCGAACGTCGAGCGTCTCGTCCAGCTGCGGTTCCTGCGCCAGATAACCGATGCGCGTTCCCTTGGCTGCCCAGGCCTCGCCCTGAAAATCCTGGTCGACGCCCGCCATGATGCGCAGCAGACTCGACTTGCCGGCTCCATTGGCGCCGAGGACGCCGATCTTGGCGTCAGGGTAGAAGGAGAGCCAGATGTCGTCGAGAATGATCCGGGAAGGTGGAACCACCTTCTTCAGACCCTTCATTACGTAGATCAGTGGAGCAGCCATGCGATCTGTGCGGCGTAGAGGTTGGAATGCAGCACAGAAAGTTAAACGGAGAAACGGTTTAAGGTTTCAGGGTTTCAAGGTTTCAAGGTTTCAGGGTTTGTCGGCTTGTCGGCTTGTCGGCTTGTCGGCTTGTCGGCTTGTCG
>DASPMP010000214.1:0-18100 GCA_035626995.1 Gemmatimonadaceae bacterium | reverse complement strand
TTACGGCCAGGAGCTAACGGCCAAGGGCTTACGGCCAAGGGCTTACTGCCAAGGGCTTACTGCCAAGGGCTTACTGCCAAGGGCTTACTGCCAAGAGCTTACTGCCAAGGGCTTACTGCCAAGGGCTTACTGCCAAGGGCTTACTGCCAAGGGCTGACCGCCAAAAGCTTACAGCCAACTGCTGACGGCCAAGAGCCGAGAGCCGAGAGCCGCGAGCCGAGAGCCGAGAGCCGAGAGCCGAGAGCCGAGAGCCGAGAGCCGAGGCCGAGAGCCGAGGCCGAAAGCCGAAGCCGACAGTCGAGGCTGATGGCCGACCCGGCTCGCGATGTGCAGCGGACGGTGGCGTCAAGACTTCCTTATAGGAGCACCATCATGCACGCCCGCACCCTGATCGCCGCCCTCACAGCAGGCGCGGCACTCGCCGCTTGCGCACAGGACGAGACCGCTACGACCGACAGCGCAGCCGGCGCTGCCGCTGCACCCGCGCCCATGACGCCAGCCGCTCCCGTGCTGACCGACGCGAACATCGTTTACATCCTGGACCAGGCGAACATGGCCGACAGTGCGATGGGCAAAGTGGCGGAAACCAAAGCGACCGATCCCGAAGTGAAGCGCTTCGCGCAGATGATGATGAGCGAACACCATGCATTGCGGCAGGCCGGCGAGAACCTCGCGAAGAAGCTGGCCGTGACGCCCACGCCACCTCCGGCGGACGACAGCCAGGGGATGGTGAAGGCGACGATGGACTCACTGGGCGCGCAGGCACGCGGCAAGGCCTGGGACAAGGCATACATCGACCATGAGGTGATGATGCATCAGGCGGTGCTGGACAAGGCGAACGAGGCGCTTGCCGCCGCGCAGAACGCGGAACTGAAGACGCTGATCCAGGGTGCCGCACCGGTCATCCAGAAGCACCTGGATATGGCGAAGCAGTTGCAGACAAAATTGCAATAGCGGCAGGCTTACGGCCAAAAGCTTAGGGCCAAGTGCTTATGGCCAAGTGCTTATGGCCAAGTGCTTACGGCCAAGTGCTGACTGCCAAGAGCTTACAGCCAAGAGCTAACGGCCAAGAGCTTATAGCCAAGAAAACAAGCTCTTGGCAGTCAGCTCTTGGCAGTCAGCTCTTGGCAGTTAGCGGTTGGTAGTTAGCTCTTGGTAGTCAGCCGTTGGTAGTTAGCCGTTGGTAGTTAGCGGTTGGCAGTAAGCAGTTTAGAGACCGCTATTTCAACAAACTTGCAAAGCGCGGATGATTTCGCAGTGAAGCGATCTGCGGATCGACGCGCAGCAGCGCGCGCGAGTGGGACTTGTCCTCGACGGCCCGGTCGAGCCAGTGCCACGCGCGCGCGCGATCTCCGAGCGCGAGGTACACCTGCGCGACCTCATACGCAGGCACGTACTGGCCGCGCGCGTGCCGCGCCTCCACGTCCGCGACGATGCCGCGTGCGCTGTCACGAGTCGCGGGAGACGACGCGAGCACGTGCGCGAGCGACAACCGCAACTGGTCGCTCTCCGGCGACAGTTCCACGGCTTTGCCGATCCACGCACGCGCCTCCGACAGACGCCCCAGTTCCTCCAGCGCCCAGCCGCCCCACAGGTGCGCCAGTGTGTAGCGCGGGTCGAGCGCCAGCGTGCGCTCGCACTGCTGCACCGCGTCTTCGTACCGTCCGGCGTAGTACCACGTCCAGCAGAGCGCCGCACTGCCCACGAGCGACAGCGGGTCCGCCTCCTGCGCCAGGCGCATCTCGCGCTCGGCTTCCGCGAATCGACGCGACGCCGTGAGCAGGTTGCCGTACCACTGGTGCCCGATGGAGTAGGATGGGTCCAGCGCAATCGCCCGCTTGAACGACGCCTCGGCTGCCGTCCAATCGAGCTCGAAGTAAGTGCGCACGTACCCGAGGGTCGCATGCGCCGCGGCCAGTGAGGGATCCAGCTCGAGGGCGCGCGCCGCCGACGCAAGGGCGCGGGGGTACGCGTCGCGCGGTCGCAGGATGTCATAGAAAGCACTCACGGCATACGCGTCCGCGAGTCCGGCGTGCGCGCGCGCATAGTCCGGGTCCAGCGCGACGGCTCGGCTGAGATGCTCGACGGCCTGACGCAGTCCAGCGCCGGTGCGCTGATGCCAGGCGAAGCGGCCTCGCAGGTACAGGTCATAGGCCTGCGGATTCACCGGCCCCCCCTGCTGCGCCACTGTGGCCGTCGGCGAGAGCGCGCCGCGGAGGCGCGTGACGATGGCGCGCGCGATCTCCTCCTGGACAGCAAATGCATCCCCCGCCTGGCGATCGAAGGCATCGGACCACAGGCGATAGCCATTGGTCGCGTTCACGAGCTGGGCGGTGATGCGCAGTGCATTGCCGGACTTGCGCACGCTGCCTTCGACGATGGCGTCGACGCCGAGCTGCCGCGCGATCTCGCGCACGTCCTCCCGACGGTTCTTGAATGCGAACGCCGACGTACGCGACGCGACGGTGAGTCCCTCCACCCGGCCGAGGGTGGCGATGAGCTCCTCGGTCATGCCGTCGCTGAAATATTCGTTGTCGGGCTCCGCGCTGAGGTTCGCAAACGGAAGCACTGCGATGGAATGCAGCTCTCCGGATGCGGGCGCATCGGGACGCATAATCAGGAACAGCGCGACGGCAGCAGCCAGCGCCAGGGCCATGGCCGGGTACAGCCAGCGGGATCTGCGCGCCGGTGTGGGTGTCGATAGCGTAGCCGGTGCACGCGCGGCGGGCTCCACCACGGCCGGGTCGGCGGGGGGCACTGGCAGGACGGCAGGGGCACGCGGCTCGGAGGAATTCTGGAAGCTTCGCTCCGGTTCCTCCCGCAAGCGGTCCGCGAGAGTGGCAACCTGTGGGTCGGGCTCGAGCTCCAGTTCGTTGCGCAACAGGGCTTCGTGGACGCGTGCATGCTGGATGGCAGCCGCACGCTGACCCGCGTTGGCCAGGGCTTGCATCAGGAGAATCGCGACGCGGGAGTTATACGGATCGTGCGCCGCCAGGCGTCGCAGCCAGTCGGCGGCCTGGGTGCGCTCGCCGCGCGCCGCGGCCTGTTCGGCCAGCGCCTCCAACGCCTGGGCGTATTGCGACGCGAAACCGTTGCGCTCTGTGTCTACCCAGCGCTCGAACTCGGGTGCATCCGGCACGAAGAAGCCGTCGACGAATGGGCCGGCATACAGGGCCACAGCCGCGTCCTGATCTCCGGCCGCGAGCGCGTCGCGGAAGTCGATCACGTCGCTGGGAAGCAGCGCGGTGTCGAGCCGGAGGGTGTCTCCTTCAGCGGCGATCACTTCCGCGCCGAGCGCGTCGTTGATCCGATAGACGGAGTCGGAGAGGTACCGTCGGCCGTTTTCGCCGTCCGCCGAAGGCCACAGCCAGGCGATGAGCTTGTCGCGGGTGAGTCCGGATCCAGGCGTGCCACCCCGGGCCCGCGCGACCGCCAGGAGCGCGAGCAGCGCCAGGCGGCGACGCTGGACGGCGCGTCCAGCCAGGGGCGCTCCATCCAGTTCGATCGCTACACCACCGAAAAGCCTGAGTCGCTGCACCGGTTGGGGCGTTATAACGCAGGTTAAGACAGTGGCGACAATGGGGCGAGAAGGTGGCGACGCCTTCACGTCATTCTACGCGCGCCCGGAGTCAGGGCAAGCGCCTGTCGCGCGAAGTCCACCATCACACAGGAGTACATATATGTATCGCACGAACATTTCGATCCTCACGATCGCCCTGCTCGTGACCGTTGGCGCCTGCAGGGATAGCGCTCCCGTCAGCGCCGTCGCCGCCCCGCTGCACGCCGGGCCTTCAGCGCCGGTGGGACCGGTGTCCCTGAGCAGCGCGGAGCTGAAGGACGTCGCCAGCCTGCGCCGCCTCACGGCCCGGTTTCACACGTTCGACAACGCCGTCGCCGCCGGATGGACGGCGAAGATCACGGAGTGCTTCGAGGACGCGACCCTCGGCGGGATGGGCTACCACTACGGCAACCCCGCCCTGATCGACGGCACGGTGAACGTGCTGGAGCCGGAGCTCCTGCTGTACGAGCCGCAGAAGAACGGCAAGCTTCGCTTCGTGGCAGTGGAATACATCGTCCCCTTCGATGCATGGACGGCGAGCGAACCGCCGAAGCTCTACGGCCAGTCGTTCCACAGAAACGAGGCGTTCGGCATCTGGGCGCTGCACGTGTGGCACGAGCGCGAGAATCCGCGCGGCATGTTCGCCGACTGGAATCCGAAGGTCAACTGCTCGAACGCACAGTAATCACCCACCCTCAGCGAGAGAGAATCACAATGCCCAAATACGTGATCGAGCGTGAGCTGCCGGGGGCGGGGAAGCTGTCGCCGGCCGAGCTGCGGGACATCGCACGGAAGTCCTGCGAGGTGCTGCAGGCCCTGGGTCCCGACATCCAGTGGGTGCAGAGTTACGTGACCGCCGACAAGATCTACTGCGTGTACATCGCGCCGGACGCGGACATCATCCGGGAGCATGCACGATGCGGAGGCTTTCCGGCGAACAGGATATCTGAGGTGCGAGCGGGAATCGACCCCACGACTGCTGAATTGGCTACCGTCTGATATGGGATAATGCTTTACGGCCAAGTGCTTACGGCCAAGGGCTTACAGCCAAGTGCTTACGGCCAAGAGCTGACAGCCAAGAAAACGAGCTCTTGGCAGTCAGCTCTTGGTAGTTAGCGGTTGGTAGTTAGCGGTTGGTAGTTAGCGGTTGGCAGTTAGGAGTTGGTAGTAAGCAGTTGGCAGTAAGCAGTTGGCAGTAAGCAGTTAGCCGCCATACCTTCCCGGCGTGACCGACATCAGTCGACTGAACGACGTGCTGGCCGGACGGTACGTCATCGAGCGAGAGCTCGGTCACGGCGGCATGGCCACCGTCTATCTCGCGCGCGACGAGCGGCATCAACGCATGGTCGCGGTGAAGGTCCTCCGTCCCGACCTCGCCGTCGCACTCGGCGGTGAGCGTTTCCTCCGCGAGATCCGGATCGCCGCGACGCTGCAGCATCCCAACATCCTCACCCTCATCGACTCCGGGGTGGTCGGCGACGTCCTGTACTATGTGATGCCCTTCGCGGACGGGCAGAGTCTTCGCGACCGGCTGGCCGGCGGTCCGCTGCCAGTCTCCGACGCCGTGCGGTACCTGCACGATGTCTTTGACGCACTCGCCCACGCGCACACCCAGGGAATCGTCCACCGCGACGTGAAGCCGGACAACATCATGATCTCCGGACGTCACGCCCTCGTGGTGGACTTCGGGATCGCCAAGGCGATGTCCGCTGCGCGGCTGGAGGCTGTCGGTGCCGGTGACGAGGCGCTCACACAGGTGGGCGCGTCCATCGGAACTCCGGCGTACATGGCCCCGGAGCAGGCGGCGGGTGATCCCGACGTGAATCACAGTGCGGACATCTACGCCGCTGGAGTGGTGGCGTACGAGATGCTGTCCGGCAGTCCGCCGTTCATTGGTCCCGCGCAGCAGGTGCTCGCCGCGCAGATCCACAAGGAGCCGGCGCCGCTTGCGACCGTTGCGCCAGCAACACCGGCAGCGCTCGCGCGGCTCGTGATGCGGTGCCTCGAGAAGGAGCCCGCGAACCGCTTCAGCTCCGCCGACGACGCGCTACTGCAGCTCGAGTCGCTCGCGACGCCGGAGCCACGCGTCAGCAGCGCAAAGGGCGACGTGCGGCTGAGTCGCAGGACCGCGATCGCCATGGGGACAGCGGCGGTGTTGCTCCTCGGCGCCGTGGGCTTTGCCGGATACCGGAAGGTCAGCGACGAGCGCTGGGCGCGGAGCGTCGCCGTCCCCGAGATCACGCGCCTCATCGAAGGCAATGTCTTCGACAGTGCTTTTGCGCTGGCGACGCGGGCAGAACGGATCCTCGGCGATGATGCGTCGCTCGCCGCGCTGTGGCCTCGAACGAGTGCGAAGGTCGCATTTGTGTCGGAGCCCGCGGGCGCCCGCGTCTTCCGGACGTCGTATAACGATTCGCTCGGCTGGACACTTCTCGGCGTCACGCCCACCGACAGCATCCGGGTGCCGCTGGGCCCCAGCCGCTACCGCTACGAGCTCGCCGGCTACCATCCGGTACACCGCGCGACGGGACCGGGTGGAGCGCGCGGTCGTGTCGTGCTGCAGCACATGGATTCCACGGACGGACGCATGGTGCGCGTCCCGCGCGGCCAGGCGGAAGTCGCCATGCCCGGCTTGAGCCGGCTGCCTATCCTGCCGACCCCCGAGTTCCTCATCGACAAGTACGAGGTGACGAACGCCGAGTACAAGCGATTCGTCGACGCGGGGGGCTACGAAAAGTCCGAGTACTGGGAGCATGCGTTCGTCGAGGGAGGACACACGCTGCCGCGCGCCGAGGCGATGCGCCGATTCGTGGATCGCACGGGACGGCCAGGGCCGGCGACGTGGGAGGCGGGCGATTTTCCCGCGGGGCAGGGGGACATTCCGGTGACCGGGATCAGCTGGTACGAGGGTGCCGCGTACGCGAAGTTCGTCGGCAAGTCGCTTCCCACGCTGTATCACTGGAACCGCGCGGCCAGCACGACGCAGGGCGCGCTGATGATCCCGGGGAGCAACTACGGCGGCCAGGGTCCGGTGCGCGGCAGTACCTTCCGCGGGATGAGCATCTTCGGCGCGTTCGACATGGCGGGGAACGTGCGCGAGTGGGTCTTCAACGCGACCGGCGACAAGCGCTTCATCCTCGGCGGCGGCTGGAGCGATGGCGCGTACAGCTTCAGCGACGCCTATGCACAGCCGCCAATGAACCGGTCGCCACTCAATGGCATGCGCCTGGTGAAGGCCACGACGCCCGACGGACTCGGCTCACCGCAGCTCGCCGCCGCGGTCGCGCAGGAGTACCGCGACTACACGAAGGAGCGGCCGGCCGGCGACGTCGCCTTCCGGGGCTATCGCAGCTTCTACGAGTACGACCGTTCGCCGCTGAACGCGCGATTGGACTATCGCGACACGACCAGCGAGCACTGGGTGCGCGAGCGGGTGAGCTTCGACGCCGCGTACGGGGGGGAGCGTACGGGGGTGGTCATGTTCATCCCGAAGCACCGCCGCCCGCCGTTCCAGGCTGTGGTGGTGATGGGCGGTTCGAACCTGCTGTACACGACGAGCGACTCCGCGATCAATCCGCGTTTCCTGGATTACCTCGTGAAGAGCGGCCGGATGGTGGTATGGCCGATCTACAAGGGAATGTTCGATCGGGGCGTCGGGCTGACGACGGACTCTCCACAGGAAACCAGTGCGTATCGCGACCTCGTCGTTGCCATGGTGAAGGACAACGGTCGTGCCGTGGATTACCTGGTCACCCGCGCTGACGTGGACAGCTCGAAGCTTGCGTTCTTTGGGGCGAGCTTTGGCGGACGCGTGTCACCGCCACTGCTCGCGATGGAACCGCGCTTCAAGGCCGCGATGCTGAACGTGACGGGGCTCAAGATGGAGCGCGCGCGTTCGGAGGTGGATCCCATCAACTTCCTGCCGCGAATCAGGCTGCCGCTGCTGATGCTCAACGGGCGATACGACTTCTACTTCCCCGTGGAGACATCCCAGAAGCCGTTCTTCGAGTATCTGGGGACGCCGGCAGAGCATAAGAAGTGGGTGATCTATCCCGAGGCGCACACCGTCCCGCGAACGGAGCTGATGCGGGAAACACTGGCGTGGCTCGACAAATACCTTGGCTCCGTCCGATAACTGACGGCCAAGTGCTAACGACCAAGTGCTAACGACCAAGTGCTAACGACCAAGTGCTAACGACCAAGTGCTAACGACCAAGTGCTAACGACCAAGTGCTAACGACCAACCGCTAACTGCCAAGGGCTAACTGCCAAGGGCTAACTGCCAAGAGCTAACTGCCAAGAGCTAACTGCCAAGAGCTAACTACCAAGAGCTAACTACCAACTGCTGAGGGCCAAAACAACAAAAGAGCTCTTGGCAGTCAGCTCTTGGTCGTTAGCGGTTGGTAGTAAGCAGTTGGCAGTCAGCAGTTGGCACTCAGCAGTTGGTAGTTAGCCGTTCTCGTCAGCAGATGGACCATACAGTGAAGGAATCTTCACGCCGGCCATGCGCATGTAGACGGTCAGCTGCCCACGGTGATGCACGAAGTGGTTGATCGTGTTCCGCATCGCGTCTTTGCGAGGCGATGTGCTGAGCACGTGGTCTCCCGCGACCACGCTCCAGTTCTTCGACCAGTCCTCCGGCTTCACCGCGGCCAGCGATGCGCGAAGGTTCTTCTCGTTCGCGTCGAATTCCGCGAGCAGTGCCGGAGTCTCCTCGAAGCTGTAGCCGATCCCCGACTTGAGGTCGAGGTTGACGCCCTTCGGAATGTCCGCCAGCACCCGGACCATCTTGCAGATGAGCTGCGTCAGGTGACCCATCGCCATCGACGTGGGGTGGGGCTTCCACTGTGCTCGTTCGCTCGGGACTCGCTCGATGCAGCGACGGGTCACCTTCAGCTCGGCGTCGAGCTCTGCCAGGAACTCACGCGCGAGGCCTGCAGAGGCAGCGTTCTTCGCCGCTGAGGCCACTGGCTTCTTCGGCTGCGCCTTCACCGGTCTCCTCATCTGCCGCTTTACCTGCTTCTTTACCTGCTTCTTCGGAGCCATTGCGTCACCGCTGGTTATCGGTTCGACAGGACAACGCGATCGGGGGGAAATAAACCTACAGAATCCCCGAGAATTGCCACGAGTCGGCGCGAGTCATGCCACCTCAGCCACAGTCATCGACCGGAGTCACTCATGGCAAAATGCGACGTGTGCGGCAACGACTATCCGCGGTCCTTTCAGGTAAGCGCTGAGGGGAAGACCCATACCTTCGACAGCTTCGAGTGCGCGATTCACAAGCTCGCGCCGCAGTGCAGTCACTGCGGCTGCCGGATCATCGGCCATGGGTCGGAAGCGAACGGCAAGATGTACTGCTGTGCCCACTGCGCCCGGCACGAAGGAGAGACGGCGATCGTGGACAACGCCGCGCACGCCGGTTCGGCCAGGAAGTAATCCACGCGCACAGTTTCAGCGGCCGCTATTCCTGGCGGCGCGTCGATCCCAGGAACGCAGCGAGCTCGCGATTGAACGCCTCCGGCTGGGCGACGTGTGCGCCATGTCCGCCGTTCACGATGACGACGCGCTTTGCTCCGGGAATCCGCCGCGCGAGCGTGTCGGCGATGAGTCGCATCATCGGCATGTCGTGATCGCCGTTGATGAGGAGGACAGGCACGCGCAGGCGGGACAGGTCGGCAAGCGTGGCGGGAGGCACGCGTCCGGACGCCGGCCTGGGGTCCAGCAAGTCACGACCATCGTAGTCGGCCAGGGCCTTCCGTATCTTGTCGGCCGCCTGCGGACGATCCGGGGGATACCACGCGACGGGGCTGGCGTCGAGCCATTTGCGCAGCGAGTCCATCCCATGCGCGCGCGCGATCGCGGCGAATGGTGGACCGCCGCGCATTTCCGGCGGAAGGGGGAAATCCGGCGTCGGCGGCGTGCCGTACAGCACCAGCGCATCCACCCGTTCCGGCCACCGCGTGGCGAAGCTGGCAGCGACGGAAGCGCCGCGCGAAAGACCGACCAGTCGGGCTGACTGGACGCCGAGTGAGTCCAGCAGGATGCGCAGGTCGTCGGCGTCGCCGGTCTCGTCCGAGTGCCCGGTGGATTTCCCGAACCCGCGGAGGTCGTAGCGCACCACCTGATAGCGCGGCGCAAACGCGACAGCCTGGTCGTCCCACACGCTGTAGTTCAGCGCCCAGCCATTGATGAACACCAATGCTGGCCCGCTGCCCATGACGGCATAGCGCAACTGCGCAGTGCCCACGTCGAGCATTCCGCCGCGCTGCTGGGCGCCCACGGGAACGGACAGCGCTGCGACGAACAGCACGTATGCAAGAACCTTCATCATGGCCTCCCGCCGCGGGGCGCGGTGAAGATGCGCTCGTCCAGCCCGACCGAACGCACGATGGCAGCGAAGCGCGCGCTGCCGCGCATGTAATCCAGGTGCGGCTCGCTCAATGACATGTAGGTCGGCCAGATCTGCCGCTCCGCGGTCTGGCGTTCCTTGATATCGAACCAGCGCGTGCTGTCTCCCAGCGCCGCGGCGATGTTCGCGATGTTCGTGGCATCCAGGCGCTGTGCGTCGGACGCCAACATTTGCCTGGCGCGACCCGGATCGCCGAGGCCGGCCAGGACCTGTGCCGCCACAGGCCGCCATCCCGGCCAGACACGCCAGAGACGCTCGGCGTACACCCGCGCGGAGTCGCGTCGCCCGGCCGTCGCCTGCGCCTGCGCCATGAACACCAGCGAGGGGGGATTCGTGGAGTCGATGTCCATCGCGCGTCGCAGGTGGGGGAGTGCGTCGCTCACACGGCCGCTGAGATCGAAGAGGTGGCCCACCCATCCCGACGCCACCGCCGAGGTGGGATCCAGCGCGCGGGCGCGCTCGAACCAGGGCAGGGCCTCCCGAACCGTGCGCGTATAGAAGAGAAAACGTCCATACTGGATGTGCGCGTCCGCGTCCGGTGGCTGGGCGTTCACCGCGCGCTTGTACGCGTCCTCCGCGCGCGCCCACTGATACTGGTGTTGGTACGCCAGGCCCAGGGCGGTATGTGCTTCCGCGAGCGTGCTGTCGCGGGCGAGCGCCGCCTGCGCTGCCGGGATGGCGAGACGGTTCAGCGAGTCGACATTCGCCGGCTCGAAGTAGGGAAGCAACTCGAGTGCGAGCGCGTAGGCAGCCTGCGCGCGCGCGAAGCCGGAGTCGCGCGCGATGGCCTCGGAGAGGTAGCTGATCGATTGGCGGACGCCTGCGCCGCGGCGCTGGAGCAGGTAGCGTCCGCGCAGGTACAGGTCGTACGCGTCCGCGTTTGCGGTTCCACCGTTGCTTGCCGCTGGCGCGCCCGCTCCACTGTTCGCGCGGAGGCCACGGGGAAGCGCCGCCACGACCAGGCGGGTGATCTCATCCTGGACAGCGAGCGCGTCGTCAGCACTGCGATCGTAGTGATCCGACCAGATCTCGGAGTTGTCGCTGGCCCGCGTGAGCTGGGCGGATAAACGCAGCCGTCCTCCCACGCGCTGCACGGAGCCGTGGAGCACGTGGGTGACGTCCAACTCCTCGCCGATGACGCGTGCGTCGAGGTCGCGTCGACCGCGATAGCGATAGCCCAGGGTACGAGAGGCAACGCGAACGCCACTGACTTTTCCGAGCGCGGTCGCGAGGCCGTCCGCGATGCCATCGGCGAGATATTCATCGGCGGCGTCGGCGCCGAGGTTGATGAAAGGAATGACGGAGACGATGGGGACGTCCGCGTCTCCGCTGAACGCGGTGCGCAGCGCGAGGCCGGACGCGACGGCGACGAGCAGGACGAGTGCCGCGGCGGCAAGCACTCGCTGGCGGCGGCTGAGCCGGCGGATGATGCGCGCGACGTTGTTTGTGGTCGTGTCGCCGTGCAGCACCGCGAGGATCTCGCGCGCGGACTGCGGCCGGTTCGCCGGTTCCTTTTCGAGGCAGCGCATCACCACGACCGCGAGCTCGTCGGGGACGTCGGCATTCCGCTCGCGCACGTCCACCGGCTTCTGTCCCAGGTGCGCCGCGAACAGCCCCGGAAGGCTGGACGCCGCAAAGGGCGGCGCCCCGGTCAGCAGCTCGAACGCGAGGCAGCCGAACGCATAGATGTCCGCGCGGTGATCGATGTCCGGGTCGGCGGAGATCCGCTCCGGCGACATGTACGCCGGAGTGCCGACGGAAACGCCGAACTGGGTGATGGTGGACGGATGCGGGCGCGCCGCATCGGATGACTCATCGCCGAGCCGCGCGTTCGCGAAGGCCTTTGCGATCCCGAAGTCGGTGACGACGGCCGCGTCGCCGGAGAGGAGGACGTTCTCCGGCTTGATGTCGCGATGGACGACCCCGTGCTCGTGCGCGTATGCGAGCGCACGGGCGATGTCGCGCAGGATACTGATGGTGTCCGCCAGCGGCAGCTGCCCGTCGCGCTCCAGCCGTTCGCGGAGCGACAGCCCTTCGACGAAGGGCATGGTGTAGTGCGGCAGGCCGTCGGTCTCGCCGGTGGACAGCACGGGGACGATGTTGGCCTGCTGCAGCGAGGCCGCGAGGCGGATCTCGCGCTCGAAGCGTCGCGTCGAGACCTCCGCCGCAAGCTCGGGTGAAAGGACCTTGATGACTACGCGCCTGCCGAGGGCGCGCTCCGTTGCGACGAACACACGCGCCATGCCGCCAGGCCCCAGTTCGCGCTCGATGTCGTACGTCGCGCCAAGGCTGGACTCGAGACGGGCGCGGAGAGCGGGGGACATGAGACAATCATCAGGCGAATTGACTTAACTGACAAGTACTTACGGCCAAGGGCTAAGGGCCAAGGGCTTACGACCAAGAGCTAATTGCCAAGGGCTTACTGCCAAGAGCTAAAGGCCAAGAGCTTAAAGCCAAGAGCTTAAAGCCAAGAGCTTAAAGCCAAAAGCTTACTGCCAAGGGCTTGCGGCCAAGAGCTGAGGGCCAAGAGCAAAGGGCCCCAAGTGCACCTCTGCGTTCTCTGCGTTTCGTCAGCAGTTCCGCCCATCAGCCTGATCCGCTCTTTCCGACTAATCCGAGAACCCCTTGAGCACTTTCATCGACTCAAGCGCCAGCGGCCAGCGCTGAAAAGCAATCCAACGCAGAGACGCAGAGACGCAGAGAATGCGGCGTAGACATGGCTACAACGAGAATTCCAGGGTTACGCGCACGGAGTCACCGTCGCCCTTGGCACCGCGGACGGATTTTGGAACTGGCAGGAGCACACGACCGCTCTTCTCACGCCAGACCGACGTCTTCCATTTGTGACCGTCAACGCTCGCGACGACGGGCATGCGTCCCCACGCGAGCGATCTCGATGGCGCGTGCCTCGGCGGAACGGTCGCGAAGGTCCAGCCTCCCTTGCCCGGCATACGCCAAAGCCGTGCGGTGAAGCGTGTGACCGTGGCAGCCATGCGGTGGCTAGGTGTCTATCGCGGCGTGCGAATGTAGCCGTGGCGCGCGAGAAAGTGCTCAGCCGTGGTGCGCGCGCTTGCCGCGACCGCGGGATCGCTGTTCCGCGGTCCTTGCTCCTGCGACCGATGATCGAGGTTGCGCGCGAACAGGTGGCCGACGCCGGGATATGTCACCAGCTCACACGTCGCATTCACGGCACGCATGCGCTCGCAGAATCCCTGCGCGCCGCGCAACGGAGTGACGACGTCCTTTTCTCCCTGGAGTACCAGCGCGGCCGGCGCATTCGCGCGGACGAGTGAGTCAGGCGACATCGATGCGGGATTCGCACGGGTGCCGATGAGCTTCCGGAACCAGTTGTCGGTCGCCGCGGCAACTGCCGGTGAGCTGAGGACCAGGAGCGTAGGCGCGCCGCTATCGTTCGGTGGACCGATGAGCGCTGCCGCGGCCGCAAGCTGTCCGCCCGCCGACGTTCCGTACGCAGCGATGTGCTGCGGATCGATGCGCAGTTCAGCCGCGTTACGACGCAGCCACAGGATGGCATCGCGCACATCGTGGAGTGCTTCGATGGGCGTGACATCCTTGTCGTTCGACAGCCGGTACTTCACGGGGATCGCCACGACGCCACGCTGCGCGAAGTGCGTCGCCGTGGCGAACACCCATTCGGGCTCACCAACGGTCCAGCCGCCGCCGTGCAGGATTATCATCGCCCTGCGTGTCGAAGGCTGCGCCGAGTCAGCTGCGGGGCGGAAGATGTGCAGTGAGAGCTCGCCCTGTGGCGTGGTCTTGTAGACGCGAGTATCCGGGCCGCGGACGCCGGCGTCCTGCGCATGAGCTGTTGAAGACACGACGACTGCCGCGAGCACCGCGAGGATCATGCGTGTCATGGACGTTCAGCGACTGCCTGGACGAGTCGCGCACTCACGTCTTCCATCTGCTTCCGGCGCAGCCGGGCCCATGACGGGAGCCGCAACGCGCCAAACGCGAACATCGCGGCGCCGATGGCGAGGATTGTCCCATTCCTCCCGATCCATCCGGCATCCAGGCCGCTGCCGAGCGCACGCATCACGAACGTCGCAAGTCCGGCCACAATGAATGCGCTTCCCATACCGATGTATGTGCGCGCGGCGGCATTCAGCGTCTTGAGACGCAGGCGATTGCCAGTGGACGTCGGCTCGAGGAGCGCCTGGAGGTTGCCGTTGTTCCATGACCGCAGGTTGCCTTCGACGTGAACGCGGCCACGCGCGTCGAAGGTTTCGCGCAGGTCGACGACGAGCCGCTCCCATTCATCGTCCGTCAACTTTCGGGGCAACTCCACGGTGCGTCCGACGCCGACGGGGAAGCCCATGAGCTTTCGCTCAGCGGGGCGACCGGCGACGTCGAGTGAGCGCGCGGCCTGTTCCACGAGCGTTGCGTCGATCCCCACTTCGCGGCCGATGTCCTTCAGCTCGGCGAGGGTCATCCCGTCGCCGCCCGCGCGCTGCCTCGTAAGCCCCTGCTGGGACTGCGTGGCGCGCTCGAAGATCTCGGCGACTTCCTCCTCGGAAAAACGACGCTCGGTCATGGGTCAAAGATGCCGGTGCCGGGAGGCGCCTACAAGCAGGGCCTGTACAGGCGCGTCGGCTGGCTCAGGGTGTCGCGCGGTGTTCCGCGGCGGCGTGACCGGCGGCACGACCCGTAGCCCAGGACCATGCGAAGTTGTAGCCGCCGATCGGGCCGAAAGCGTCCAGCGCCTCGCCACAGATGTACAGCCCGGGGTGTCGCCGGCTTTGCATGCTGCGCGGGTCCACTTCCGCGAGGCTCACGCCCCCGCCGGTGACCTCCGCCTTCTTGTAGCCTTCGTCGCCCGTCCATGGCAGGTCGCATCGCACGAGGACGTCGATGAGACGCAGCCGTTCCTCGCGACGCAGCTCCGCGAGGGTGCGCTGCGGGTCGACGTCAGCCAGTGACGTGAGCGCGAGCGCGAGCCGGTCCGGCATTTCCGCGCGCAGCACGCCGATGACCGTTCGCAGCCCCGGCGCTCTCAGGGCGTTTTCCCAGCGCTTGTCGTCGAGCGGTGCCCATCGGACGGAGATCGTCGCGCGCTCGTCGGGAAGCGAGCTCGCACGCGTGATGACATGCGAGACATCGAGCACCGAAGGCCCGCTGTAGCCGCGATGGGTGAAGAGAAAGCCGCCGGTCGCGGTGGCGCTGCGATTCGCGTCGCGCGCGGTGAGAGTGACCGTGAGTGAAATTCCGGCGAGCGCGGTGAATGCCGGCACGTCTCCGGTGATCGGTGTGAGCGCCGGATACGTGGGGTGCATCGCGTGGCCGAGTCGCTGGAGGATGGCGAGGCCGGTGCCGTCGCTGCCCGTGTTGGGGACGGACAGCCCTCCCGTCGCGACGACGACGACATCAGCGTCGAGCGGTGGCCCGGCCTCTCGCAGCAAGCGCCATCCGTTCGCGAGCGGTGCGACGTCGGTGACGAGCGTCTCGAAGAGGATGTTGACGCCCGCCTGGCGCGCATACTCGAGGAGTCCGTCGCGGACGTCGCGCGCCTTGTTCGACGCGGGGAAGCGCTTCTTCGTCTCCTCCTCCACGACCAGTGGGATGCCGAGGTCGCCCTGAAAAAACTCCACCTGCTCATCGAGTGGCCAGGAGCGGAGCATCTTGCGCAGGGTGTTCGGGGATGAGTCGGTGACGAAGCGCGTCTCATCCAGCTCCGCCGGGAGGACGTTGCAACGTCCTCCGCCGCTGATGAGGATCTTGCGTCCGCCGTCGCGGGTGCGCTCGACGAGCGTGACCTGTGCGCCGGAGCGCGCGGCGAAAATCGCCGCCATGGAGCCCGCCGCGCCTGCACCCACGACGACCACCCTGTTGCTCATGACGTCAGCAATCGCGTGCTATGGCGGCGTGATGCGCTTGATGAAGCGGATCGGTGTCTTAAGGAAGTCCAGCGCGGACGTGACAGGCTTGAGCCCTGGATCGCGTGGATGTCGGGTGAGGAGCGCGCTGCGCACGTCGTCCTCGTGAATGCCGAACTGTGTCAGCGTACCGGCGGTGACGACGTCCGCGTGGATCAATCCGAGCAGCAGGTGCTCGGCGCCGACGAACCCATGTTGCAGCGCGCGCGCTTCCTTCATCGCGAGCTCGAGCGCCTTCTTCGCGCGGCTCGTGTACGGAAGGTCCTGCACGTTCAGCCCCTGGGCGTCCCCTGCAGTCTCGTGAATTCCCGCGCGAACGGTCGCGGGAGTGGTGCCGGCCTCCTCGAGGATCCGGTTGCCAGCCGCATTGCCTGCGGTGAATGCGAGAAGCAGATGCTGGGTGCCCACGTGATCGTGCCGCAGGCGTGCCGCTTCAAGGCGCGCCTGCTGCAGGATCTCCCGGACTTCGTTGGTGAAGAAATATCCTTCCATAAGCTGAGAGCGTTCGCTGACGACGTTGCTGTCGCAGTAAGTGAACGCGTGTGCCGAACGGCGTCAAATACGTGTCAGCGAACGCCCTCTGCCTACAGTCGCTTGTCGGCCGCGCCGGCAAGTCGATGATCCCGTACGCCGATCGTCGAACGTCCGCGCGTATACCCCTCACTCGCAAATCCGCGCACGCTGTCCCAGGACCCGTGCTTCGGGTTCGACGACCAGCCGCGCTGGAGCTCCGGCTCGATCTCGTCGAACTGGCGATTGGCGTACTCCGGATTGCGACTGGCGACGTGGCCGAGATAGTACGCCGGCTTCACCTCGTCGTAGGAGCGATCTGCGAGACGGTTGGGCGACGACGTGTAGTGCTTGCGATAGTAGTCCTCGTCCTCGGTCGTGAGAGACGTTGCGGCTTCAGCGACGGCACGCCCCGTCCACCAGCCCGCCATGGCGCCGACAATGCCGCCGATGACGGTGCCCACGGGACCGACGACAGAACCCGCTGCCGCGCCCGCCGTGACGCCGGAGATGCCACCCGCCGCTTCGCCGATGTGGTCGGCAACGCCCGGGTTGTCGTCGTGCTTGCCAAGGGCATTGTCCTTCGCGCGCTCCATGCGACCGTCGGTGCCTGGATTCCTGTCTGGATTCCGCATCAGTGATCTCCTTTGCGATGAATCCCGGTTATGCGGCAAGAAATGGACTGGGGATTGATCTGACTGCGGAACAGACTGCCGAGCTAACGGCGGAACAGACGGCGGAACTGACGGCGGAACTGCCGGCGGAACTGACGGCGGAACTGACGGCGGAACTGACAGCGAATCGAACGGCGTAAGTCCTTGGCGGTTAGCTGTTGGCCGTAAGCCCTTGGCCGTCAGCCCTTGGCCATTAGCTCTTGGCCGTTAGCCCCTGGTCGTAAGCCCTTGGTCGTAAGCTCTTGGCCGTAAGCTCTTGGTTGTTAGCTCTTGGCAGTTAGCAGTCGGATGTAACAAATCATTTCACGTGATTCACGTCGCAGCGCACACGTATCTCACGTTGCATACTTGGGCTCGCTACGGAGAGAGATTTGCAGGGCAATGGCGTTCAGCTTCTCTCACGTCCGTCATCGCAACGCCAACGATGTCACAGCCCAGAGCCCGCGTCACCACTCCACGGACCGCCATGCGCCTCACGCCTCGTGCGGTGCCTGCGATCCTGCCGCTCGATGATGTCCAGCGGCACATCGTGGTCGCAGCCGAAGAAGCTCGGCGCATCGCCGAGGACGCGAACCAGGCGAAGCTGGACTGGCTGCGGGCGATGTCCCACGAGCTGCGCACCCCACTGAACGCCATCGGCGGCTTCGTCCAGCTGTTGAAATCAGGCGCACGCGGCGAGCTGTCGGACAAGGTCATTTCCGACCTCGATCGCATCGAGCGCAACCAGCGACACATGGCCAGCCTCATCGAGGAGGTGCTCCACGTGGCGCGTCTCGAGGCGGGACGGGTGCACTTCGAGGTCAGGGCCATGCCGGTGTCGCGACTGCTGCTCGACCTGCACGACTACGTACCGCAGGATGAGAAGGCGCGGGGACGGCTCATCGCCGTGCGTCGCGGTGCTGACGACATGATCGTGCTTGCCGATGAGGACAAGGCACGACAGATCCTCATCAACCTCGTTGCGAACGCGCTCAAGCACACGCCGGTCACCGCGGCGATCGACGTTCATGTCGACGACACGCGGCGCCGGCCGGGGTTCGCGGCCATCGCCGTG
>DASPMP010000213.1:0-4136 GCA_035626995.1 Gemmatimonadaceae bacterium | reverse complement strand
CGGGGGTCGATGAGGTGTATGCGCTGTCCGTCATCGCCGATGCGCTCTTCGAGGACCGCTACGAGCGCGTTATCGTCGACCCTGCGCCCACCGGGCACCTCCTGCGTCTCCTGGAGATGCCGAAACTTTCACTCGCCTGGTGCCACCAACTGCTGCGGCTGATGCTGAAGTACAAGGAAGTCGCCGGATTGGGCGAGAGCGCCGCTGAGATTCTCGAATTTTCGAAAAGCCTCCGTGCGATGGACGCGCTGTTGCACGACGCCGAGCGCGCCGGGGTTGTCATGGTCACCGTCGACGAACCGGTGATCGTTGACGAGACGTCGCGGCTCAGCGCAGCGGTTGGCCAGCTGGGCATCCCGATCTCCGCCGTGATCGTGAACCGCGCTGGCCCTGCGCCGGCACTTCCAACGCCGCAGGCCGCCGTACAGCTTCATGCACCCCTGGCGCAGCAGCCACCGGTCGGTGTGGCCGAGCTGCGCCAGTGGGCACGGGGGTGGCAGCGCGTCCCGCCACCGACCACTGCATCGTGAGGGTGAGCGCCTGATGGCGGATGTGATCTACGTGTATGGGCTGGTGCGACGTGGTTTCGATGGCCAACGCATTCCCGCGGGGCTCGATGACGCCGGCGTGACGGTGCTGGACAGCGCCGGATTCCATGCGCTCGCGTCGAGACTGTCCGACGATGACTACAGCGCGACAACCGTCTCAGAGAAAAGTGGCGATCTCACGTGGCTCAGTCCGCGCGCGCTGGCGCACGACCGGGTGCTGACCTGGGCGCAGGAGCACGGTGGTGTCATCCCGTTTCCGATGTTCTCGCTGTTCAGTGGACAGGCGGCGCTCGACGCGTCGTTGCACGAGCGTGCCGAGGCGTTGCATCGCGCGTTTGCGCGCGTCCGTGACGCCGACGAATTCGGTGTACGCGCGCACCGCCGCGACAGCGTGATGATGCAGGTGATCGACCAGCTGGACGACAACATCGGCCGGCTGCGCGCCGATGCCGCGGACGCAACCCCAGGGCAACGATATCTCCTGGACAGGAAGATCGCGGAGCAAAGCAAGGCGGCGTTGCGAAGCGCTGGCCAGCGCATCGCGCGCGAGGTTTTCGAACGGCTGAAGGCACGCTCCCGCGCCGCGGTATCCCGGCCTCTCGTGCCGGATGCGGATCGCGCCAACGAGGCCACGATGGTGTTGAATGGCGCCTTTCTCGTGGACCACGCGAGCACGACGGACTTTCGCGGCGCCGTGTCGGAGGTCATCCGGGAGTTCGAACCGAAGGGAATCACCTTCGAGTTCACCGGACCGTGGCCACCATACAACTTCGTCTCGGGCGACGCCGCATGAGCGATCACGAGATCTACGAGCCCGAAGCGCTCGTCCTGAGCGACTTGATCAACCGGGTGCTCGACAAGGGCGTGGTCATTCATTCGCACATCATGATCTCGATTGCGGACATCGACCTGATCCAGCTCGACCTCCGCCTCCTGATCTCGTCCGTAGCCACGCTGCAGCAGCGTGCCACCACTACTGCGCGCCGTGCCGATCTGCCTGTACGGGTTGATCCTTCCGCGTAACACGCCCCGTGTACCATCGGGGATCAACGGAATCGACGTGTCACCGACACGAGTGCTGGCGTGCGGTCCAGTCGCTGCGATCGTGAGCACGATCGACGGCATTCCAAAACGTCGCGACCTCTCGGCGCTGCGCGCGCACGATGCTGTCCTGCGCGCCATCGCGGAGGCTGGAATCACGGTGGCGGCGGTGCGGTTCGGGCAGATATTCGCGGGGGATGCCGATGTGTGCGCAGAGGTTGCGCAGCGTGCAGAATCAGTCGTCCCGACGCTGGAGCGGCTGGATGGCTGCGTCGAGATGCGACTGATTTTGTCCACGGATGTCTTGCCGCCGCGCGAGTCAGCGCCATCGCCCGAGGGTGGTCCGGGACGAGCCTACCTCGAGCGACTGCGCAGTGGCAGTCGCATTACGGGCGTCTCGCTGCGCGACGCGCTGGGCCCGGCGGTGCGCGACGAACGCGTCGAGGCGCTGCGCGGCGCTGAAGGAGTCACCTTCGCGCACCTGGTACACATGTCCGATGTGCCGACGTACCGCGATGCTGTCGCTGGACTGCCGATGCTTTCGGACGCGCATGTCGCAGGACCGCTCCCTCTATATTCGTTCAGCACGGCGTTCGATGACTGACGACCTTGGCGAGCTCGAGCTCCAGCTGAACGAGCTGTCGGCGCGGCTTCCTGACCGCATCAACGCTGAGCCCGCCTCAGCCGACCGGGAACTCGGACGACTCGTCTTGACCTTGGTCGAGGTTGTTCGTAAGGTCTTGGAGCATCAAGCGGTACGTCGGATGGACAGCGGGACTCTTTCGCCAGACGAGGTCGAGCGATTAGGCTTGGCCCTGCTACGATTGAGCGAACGGATGACCGAATTGAAGGCCTCGTTCGGACTTCGCGACGAAGACCTCGACATCGATTTGGGTCCACTTGGCCGGCTGCGCTAGCCAGCCGCAACAGAGACGCCCACCAATTGCCTGATTTCGCGAACCCGACACGCACGCACGGTCTCGTCGACATCCTCGATCGGGTGCTGGACAAGGGACTCGTGGTCGCGGGCGACATCAAGATCAACCTCGCGAATGTCGAGTTGCTCACCATTCAGATCCGATTGCTCGTGTGCTCCATCGACAAGGCGGAGCAGATCGGGCTCAACTGGTGGCGAAATGATCCGCGCCTTACGGCACAACCTGTAGGTATGTTGACCGGGGGGGATGCCGGTGAACGACTGCAGCGCATCGAGGAGCAGCTGGCGCGACTGCTCGCGGACGCGGAGCCACGGCGAAAAGGGAAGTGATGACGCAACCCACCACCGCACGGTAAGGGAGACAACCAGATGGCTGTCGAAAGGACCCCCAGTGGCAGTTCACTCATCGACGTTCTTGATCGCGTACTCGACAAGGGTATCGTCATCGACGCATGGGTTCGCGTCTCACTGGTCGGTATCGACCTCGTGACGGTCGAAGCGCGTGTCGTGGTCGCATCGATTGACACATACCTCAAGTATTCCGAGGCCGTAGGCATTACGTCTCCGGTTTCCCGTCCGCGCGAAGTCGGTGCCGGCGATGCTGACATGGAACGTCTGCAGCGCGAGAATGCGGAGCTGAGAAGGAAGCTTGAGCAGTCGCGCGCATGACCTGGTAGCCCAGCCGGAACCGACTGGAAGTGGGGGCGACGACCGCAGGATAGCGCGCCTGCTGTCGGCGCTCGCCGAGGCTCCGGATTACGCGTCCGCCGCCTCCTTTCTCCTCAATGAAATCGGGGCGCTCGCGGGCGGCGCTCCGACGGCGCTGCTGCGCATCGTGCCGGCGCAGGATGCGCTCGTCCTGGTGGACCAGGTCCGCTTCGCGGACGCGATCATTCCGCAGCTGCCCACAACGATCGAGGACCGGTCGCACCCACTGTTCGTCGCTGCCCTGGCCCTGACCCCGGTCGTCCGCGAAAGCCAGGCAGTGGTGCGCGCCGGTCGGTTCGGGCCAATCCACGAATGGACGGCGCTTCCGCTGCCGCAGCCGCACTATCGTGGCGCTCCAGCGCTGATGGGGGAAACACAGGCGCAGGCGGCGGCCGCCGCAGCAGGTGCGCAGCTCTTCCTCCCGCGTCAGCCGGGCTTCAACACGGCGCCGAGCGGGACGCTGGTGGTCGCGGCGGTCCTTCGGCCGGAGCTGGTGCGGGACCTGGCGGATGTCACCATGATGGCGGGCGCAATCCTGGCTCGGATCGCGTCGCTGGAATGGTGGAAGGACCAGGGGGACCGGCTGAGTCGCGAACGCGACCGGCTGACGCTGATGGTCGATTCGTTGCCGGACGCCGTCGTGATCACCAACGCGGCGAACGACATCATCGCGCAGAACCGTCGTGCGGAACACCTGCTCGCGCCCGGTGAAGACGACAGTCCCGGACGGCGCCGCGCCGTGGAGATGAACAACCTGCTCTTCACGTCGTTCCTGTCGCGCGCGGCGATGCTTGGTTCGGTGGTGCGTGGAAGCGATGCGCGCGAGCTGAACCTCGTGGATCCGGATGAAGGCGGCGACCTCCTGTTCGAAGTGCTGGCGCATCCGCTGGGTGAGCGCGTCG
>DASPMP010000212.1:0-8824 GCA_035626995.1 Gemmatimonadaceae bacterium | reverse complement strand
AACGTGAAAGCGACGCGGCCACCAAGACCTCTCCCACGTCTTCGCTGTCTACCACAGCTTCGAGGTCGGCCAGCGTGCCGAGCGCTTCGGGGTTGGGAGTGCGCGACGGCGTCACGAATCCCACGATCACCTGGTCTTCCGCGGTCCGCGCGTCTTCATGATCCGCTTTCAGCACCGCCAGGAAATTCGCGGCACTCTCCGCGGTAGCCACCAGCAGGGCGCGACGCAAGCCGATGCCCCGCTCGTAGGCGGCGTGAACAACCGCGTCGATCACCCGGCGCTCGACGATCAGCAGCGCAATGGCGGCGAGCCCAAGCGTCGCCAGGAACTGCGCAGTCATGGGCATCTCACCCGGCAGCGTCCCCGGCAGCCACGCCAAAGCCACCCCGATGAGCACCCCCGAGGCGAGCCGGACGCCATCGCGACGCGCGGCTCCCGGGCGATAACTCCCACGAACGTTCAGCCCCAGCAGCATGAACGCGACGAGCGCTGCGCCGACCTGCGGCACGAACGGAATGTCAGTCAGCGCTGCCGCGATCAGCGCGGCCGACCAGACGGCGCCGGCGTCCGCCACATGCAGGCTGACCAGCCGTAGCGCGCGCCGCGCGACGGACATGACGAAACGACGGTGCGCCAGCTCGCGCCGAACCCGAACGTCATACTGGGGAAGATGCCCGATGATGCGGGCGCCACCGGATGGCCGGGGCGCTCCGCGTACGGGTGCTGACGTTTCTCGTGCAACTGCTGGCCGCAGAGGGCTGCTCACCGTGATTTGCCTTTCCTTTGAATGACCCCGAGGCCGCGTCGCCATATAAAGCTCGATGGCACCCTGTCGCCTGTCTAGGCGCCCACGACGCGATTTACCAACGCAAGTTGCGTCTCAGCGCAGCTTTCAGGCCTCCGTTATCATGCAAGCCCGCGCCCGAACTCATCGGGCCGGCCTAATTTTTCAGCTGATGAAAGCGATTGTCACCGGTGGAGCCGGCTTCATCGGATCCCACGTCGCCGAGCGACTGGTCCGTGCTGGCGGTTCCGTCCTGATTCTGGATGACCTGTCCGGCGGCTTTCGGGAAAATCTTCCCGAAGGCGCGCAGTTCGTGGAACGGTCCATCAACGCACCGCTCGACGACATCTTTGCGCGCTTCCAGCCCAACGTGGTATTCCACCTCGCGGCATACGCCGCGGAAGGGCTCTCACATCACATTCCGGTCTTTAATTACACGAACAACGTAACAGGCACGGCGAATGTGCTGGCGGCCGCCCAGCGCGCCCGGGTCTCGCATTTCGTCTTCACCTCGTCGATCGCGGTGTATGGTCACCCGGCCGACGACCGGCCGTTCTCCGAGACCACTCCGCCCGCCCCGATTGATCCCTATGGCATTGCCAAGCTCGCCTGCGAGCAGCATATCCAGTCGGCGCTGCGCTACTATGGCGGGCCGGCATACACGATTTTCCGGCCGCACAATGTGTACGGCCCCCGACAGAACATCTCGGATCCGTATCGCAACGTCGTGGGGATCTTCATGGCGCGCGCCCTCGCGGGACAACCAATGCCGGTGTTCGGCGACGGCGAGCAGACGCGAAGTTTTTCATACATCGACGTCATCGCGGAAGCCATCGTCCAGGCGCCGCATCTCCCGAACGGCCGCAACGTCACCGTGAACATCGGTGGAGACGAACCCATGTCCGTACGGGAGCTGGCTCGCAACATCGCGCATGTCATGGACGTTCCCGATCGCGTGGACTTCCTGCCGCCGCGGCACGAGGTGAAGCATGCGCACTGTGACCACGCGCTTGCCCGGTCGATATTCGCCGATGCTTATTCCCGGTATTCGCTGCAAATCCCCGACGGGCTGAAACGCATGGCCAGCCACGTCCGCGCCCATGCCGTGCCCGCGGAAACGGAATGTCCGGCGCCCATCGAGCTGCGCGACGGTTTGCCTCCCTCCTGGGCGTCACGGCTCCCTCGGTGACCGCCGCAGCTCACCGCTGCGTGGTGTGCGGTGCCAACGGAGGCCGGTCACACGCAGTGCGCGAGATGATGTTCGGAACCCGCCAGCCGTTTCCGTATTGGGAATGCCTCAGCTGCGCGTGCTGCCAGCTGCTCGAGATTCCGGATCTTCAGCCTCACTATCCGGCGACCTACCACGCGTACCAGATTCAGCCCCGCCCAGCCGGCCTGCGCGGACTCCTCCGCGCCCTCCGCGATCGCGGCGTGTTCCGCGGGCTGCCATCGGGGATGCTGTTGAACCGGCTGGCGCCATACCCCGTGTTCGGCGCGCACCGCTGGTTCCAGCGGATGCAGGTGCGTCCCTCTGCCAGCATTCTCGACGTCGGCTGCGGTACCGGCGAGCTCGTTCGGGACCTGCGAGCTGCCGGTTTTTCCGGGGCACAGGGCATTGACCCCTTCCTGCCGACGGAGGTGCTGCGACAGCTGCAGGGCCTCGTGACACCTATCGGCCTTCCCGAGGTACAGGGCAGCTACGACGTGGTGATGCTGCACCATGTCCTGGAGCACATTCCCGATCAGCGCGCGACCATGCGCGAGATCGCCCGCGTCCTCGCGCCAGGCGGCTGGTGTCTCATTCGTATCCCGAAGCTGCCGAATGCGGCGTGGACGAAGTATGCCGAGCACTGGGTGCAGCTCGACGCGCCGCGTCACGTCATCATCCACTCCGAGCGCAGCCTGGGCCTGCTCGCCGGTGAGGCTGGACTGCGCATCGTCGCAGCGGAAGACGACTCAACCGAATTCCAGTTCACCGGCAGCGAACTGTACGAACGCGACATCCCCCTGGATCGCCTGCATCACAGCTGGTCGCGCGGGCAGGTGCGCGCATTCCGGCGTGAGGCGCTGCGATTGAATCGCGCAGGGCGAGGCGACCAGGCTGCGTACTACCTGAGACGCGCGACGGCATGACCACGCGAGCGCGGGATGCCGAAGACGTGGCCTACCTCGCGTCCAACGCGCGCGCTGCCCTGGCGTTGGGCATAACGCATTACCAGCACTTCGATCAGCCTGTGGGCCAGTGGAACTACATCCGCATCGCCAACGAGATCGAGGCGTCGGTGCCGCGTGGAACGCTGCTCGACTGGGGATGCGGCTTCGGCCAGATGACCTACCTGCTTCGGCGCCGCGGCTTCGACGTCACCGCGTATGATGTGATGAGCCAGGAGACGCCCCTCCCGGACGTGCCCATGTCGCGCGACCTCTGGATGATCCGCGGCCAGCACCCCACCGCGCTGCCCTTCGCCGCGGAATCATTCGATGCGGTGCTGAGCTGCGGCGTTCTCGAGCACGTGGATGAGTTCAGCGCGCGGGGCAACGAGCTCCTTTCGCTGCGGGAGATCAATCGCATCCTGCGTCCCGGCGGCTCCCTGATCATCTACCAGCTTCCCCAGCGTCTCGCCTGGCAGGAAGCCGTCGCGCGCCGGCTCCGGGTCGGGTATTGGCACCCCCGCCGCTATTCGGAGAGGGAGATTGCGGAGATCCTCCAGACCACCGGCTTTCACGTGCGCCGCGTTCGTCGGAACAACATGCTGCCGAAGAACGTCGCGTGGATGCCCAGGGCTCTCCGCTCTCTTTACGGGCAGACGAGCCGTGGACTGATTGGCCTGGATACGGCCCTGAGTCGCGTGCCCCTCCTCAACCGGGTTGCCGGAGTTCTCGAGCTCATGGCCACGAAGGCCCGTGTCTGACCGCAAACGCTGGACGACGCTCGCGTCGGAGCACCCATACTGGGCTGTGCTCGCCGATACGCGTTACAGGGCAGACAGAATCGGCCCTGACGACATCCGCGCGTTTTACGCGACCGGCGAATCCGAAGTGGAGGTTACGCTCGGCCTCGTGCGGACGCACATCGCGGGCGATTTCCATCCGCAGCTGTCGCTGGATTACGGCTCCGGGCTGGGGCGGCTCACCATCCCCATCGCTCGCGCCAGCCGGCAAACCATCGGCGTCGACATCAGCGATCCGATGCTGCGCGAGTCCCGAAAGAATGCGGCGAGCATGGGCGTCGCGAACGTCACCTTCGTGCACGCAGGCGACTTTCTCGACGCTGCTGATGCCACATATCCGTTTGATTTCGTCCATTCCTACATCGTGCTGCAACACATTGCGCCGCGGGTTGGGATGCGCATCACCGCCACCCTCCTGCGTCGCCTGAACCGCGGAGGCGTGGCAGCGCTGCACTACACATTTGACCGGCGCGCCAGCCTGCTTCGCAAGATCATCCATCGGGCGCGTATCGCGCTGCCACCGCTCAATGTGCTGGCGAACATCGCGCAGCGTCGTCCGGCCTTTGAGCCGATGATGCCGATGCATCACTACCACGTGCCGACCCTGTTCGCCACGTTCCGGGAGCATGGGGCCGAAACGATTCATGTGATCCCCACGGATCATGGAGGACACATCGGCGCCATGTTCATCTTTCAAAAGCGCTGATACTCCGGGGTTCATCTGGTCGTCTACCGAACGGCCATGAGCCCGACCCTCCTTAGCTCCTACGCTGTTCAGGCCGCTGGCGCGCTCTTCACCGCGGTCCTGTTCGGGATCTTCTCCCGCACCTACCGGAAGCCCTTCCTGCTCCACTGGGCCCGGTCCTGGTCGGCCATGTGCATCATGCTGGTCGGCGCCGCCCTCGGGTCGGCGATCGCCACTTCGGGCCCCCCCACCTCGTTCACACGCTTCACCATCTCTGCGGCCACCGCCGTCGCCGCATACATGTCCGTGGCGTGGCTCCTCCTCGGCGCCCTCGAGATCGCCTCACCTCAGCGCGCAGTTCGCCTCCAGCCGCGACGATACTGGCTCTTCGTCGCGGCCGGAATAGTCGGGATCGGCACTACCCTGCTCTACGCCAATCACCCGGAGCCCCTTGGCCCGCGCTTCTTCGCGCGCGTCGGGGGTCGCTCGGCCGTCATTGGAATCGCCTTCCTCGCAGCGGCGATCGCCGTCTGGATGACTCGCCACCAGGAGCCCCGTCGCAGCCTCGGCCGCGCGCTCGTCGGTGGCGCGCTCGCGCTGTACGGCGCCACGCAGCTGCAGATGGTCTGGGCGATCGTCTTCACCGCCAGTCGCGGACGTGAGCCGTCGTACACGCTCTACATCGGCTTCCTCGACTTCATCCTCGTCTTCACCGTCGGCCTGGGTGTCGTCATCTGGCTGCTGGAAGAACAGCATGGCCGCGCGGCCACCACGGCGAACGAGATCGCGCAGCTCGCCTTCCACGATCCGCTCACGGGGTTGCAGAACCGCAAGCTGTTCCTCGACCACCTCACCCTCGCCATCGTCCAGGCGCGACGCGATCGCGAGAAGCTCGCGGTCTTCTTCCTCGACCTTGATCGCTTCAAGGTCATTAACGACTCCCTCGGCCACGCCGCCGGGGACAAGGTGCTCCAGGGCGTCTCCTCGAGTGTGAAGGACCTGATGCGAGAGGGGGACGCAGTCGCGCGCATGGGTGGCGACGAGTTCGTGATCCTCACTCCGGAAATCCACGGCGTCGCAGACGCGGTGCACATCGCGCAGAAGATCCGCGACTCCATCCGCGTCGCGATGCACATCGATGGGCGCGAGATCTTCGTGTCCGCCTCCATGGGCATCGCCATCTACCCTGACGACGGCGAGGACGCCGAGACGCTCCTCAAGAACGCGGATACCGCGATGTACCGCGCGAAGTCGCAGGGGAGCGACATGTTCCAGCTGTACACGCCGGAGATGAACGCGCACGCGGTGGAACAGCTCGCCCTCGAAAGCGCCCTGCGTCGCGCCGTGGAGACGCGCGAGTTCGAGCTCCACTATCAGCCTATCGTGCAGACGACCGACAACAAGATCTGCACGATGGAGATGATGCTCCGCTGGCGTCACCCCGTGCTCGGCCTCGTGCGTCCGGAGCAGTTCATCAAGCTCGCCGAGACCAGTGGCCTCATCGTGCCCATCGGCGAATGGGCGATGAAAGTTGCTTGCGAGCAGCTATCCGAATGGCGCAAGATGGGGCACCCCGACCTGCGCCTGGCAATCAACATCTCCGCGCGTCAGCTCAAGCAGCTGGATTTCGTGGACCGTGTGCGGGTCGTGCTCGCCGAGTGCGCCCTGCCTGGTTCCGCGCTCGAATTCGAGATCACTGAGATGAGCGCGACGCAATCCGAGCCGGTGGTGGTCGAGCGGCTGCGGGCCATTCGCAGCATGGGCATCCGCATCTCGATCGACGACTTCGGCACCGGCTTCTCGTCGGTGTCCGTGCTGCGGGTGTTCCCCGTGGACGCGCTCAAGATCGACACGTCGTTCGTGCGCGACCTCATGCTGGACCCGAACGATGCCGCGATTGCCGCCGCGGTGATCGCGCTGGCAAAGTCGATGGGGCTGACGGTGATCGCGGAAGGCGTCGAGAACCCTGCACAGCTGGATTTCCTGCGACTTCAGGGATGCGAGATGTGGCAGGGTTATCTCTGCTGCCCGCCTGTTCCGACCACCGAGGTGCGTTCAGTGCTTGGACGGCGCTCCGGAGGGCTGGTGCGGAAGAAGGTCAACACGCCCGGCGACATCGAGGTCATCAAGCACTAGCTCTGCTGGATTCGCGTAGAAGTCTGCGGCACTCGCGTGGCGGTCTGCAGCTCTCGCGTGGAAGCCTGCGGCGCTCGCGTGGAAGTCTGCGGCATTCCCGTGGAAGCCTGCGGCACTCCCGTGGAAACCTGCGGCTATCGCGTAGATGTCCGCGGCACTCGCGCACCTGTTCGCGGCATTCGCGTAGAGGTCTGCGGCTCTCGCCTGGAAGTTTGCGGCTCTCGCGTGCGAGTCTGCGGCATTCCCGTGGAGGCCTACGGCACTCCCGCGGAAGTCTGCGGCTTTCGCGTGGCGACGTGCGGCATTCCCGTGGAGGCCTGCGGCACTTCCGCGGAAGTCTGCGGCTTTCGTGTGGCGACGTGCGGCACTCCCGCGGAAGTCGGCGGCTTTCGCGTGGCAGGCTGCGGCACTCGCGTGCCCGGCTGCGGCTCTCGACTGACCGCGTGCGGCTTCAGTGTGGCGCTCTGCGGCTATCGGGTGACCGAGTTAAACCTCAGATTCGCAACACCGAGCTACGCCTTCGCCTTCCTCTTCCGCTGCGGCGCCTCGCTCCGCACGCCGCCACCCTTCTCCGGCTCGACATCCTCCAGCGCCATGATCGCCGGACCGTTCAGCACCTCGCCGGTCGGCGCGAACCGCGACCCGTGACACGGACAGTCCCAGCTCTTCTCCGCGCCGTTCCACTCGACAATGCACTTCAGGTGCGTGCACACCGCGCTCTTCTCGATCACGCGGCCATCCTCGCCGCGATACGCCGCGATCTTCTTCATCCCGCGACGGATCACCTTCCCCTCGCCCGGCTTCAGGTCGTCCACTGACCCAAGGTCCGGCGCCAGGAATCCCTTCGCGTACTGCACCGCCACATCCACATTGTGCATCGCCATCTCGGCTATCGGCGTCGCGCGCAGTGACACCCGCTTTGGATCGTACAGGCTGGCCCATTGATTTTCGCGACCAACGATCAGGTCCGAGATGACCATCCCGGCGATCGTCCCGTGGGTCATCCCCTGTCCGGAGTCGCCCATGGCCATGAAGACATTCTCAGCACCGTCTGGATTCCGCCCGATATAAGCGAGTCCGTCGCTCGGCTCGATGATCTGACCGCTCCAGCGATACACCACCTCGCGCGCCTGCGGCCAGCGTTCCCGCATCCAGCGCTCGAGCGCTCCCCAGCGCTCGTCCGGACGGGTGTCATGACCGACCTTGTGGTCCTCTCCGCCAACGATCAGTGCATCCCATAGGGTGTCGCCCTTCAACACGCCGGGATGCGGCTCATCCAGGTTCTGCAAACGCACGTAGTGATACACGTCGCCGAGGTCCCAGTAGAGCGCTCGATCCACCGACCCGCGGGGAACCAGCGCCGCGATGGCGTAGGTGCGACTGGGCTCGCTCTTGATGTGCGTCTGCACGTAATCACTGATCGACGAATTGGTGCAGACCGCAACGCAGTTCGCGCTGAGCTGCACACCCCCCTCGATCTTCACGTTGCACGGGTCGCCACCCTCCACGCCTTCGACGTGCGTGTCGCAAAAGATCTGACCGTGGTACTTGTCGACGATGGCATGCGCGAGTCCCGCCAGGTACTTGAGGATGTGAAACTGTCCCTGGCTGGGAAAGCGCAGCGCGGTGCCGCTCTCGAAGTTCGCGATCGGCGCGCGGTCCACGAGCGAGACATCCGTGAGCCCCGCGCGCGCGGCGGCCGCGGCCTCCTTCTGCAGCTCCTCGACCTCCTTCCCTGGTTCGCGCTGCATGAGGTAGCCATCGAGCCGCTCGAAATCGCAGTCGATCCCCTCGAGCTGGATGATCTGCTGAATCCGGTTGATCGCCGCACCATGGCTCGCCACCGCGAGCCGAGCCCCCTCCGCGCCGTGGATGTGCTCGAGCCAGTGGATCCGGTCGTCCATCGCGTCGGTGAGATGCGCCGTAGTTCGCCCCGTCTCGCCGCCACCGATGGGGCCGTCATCGAGGACGATGACTTTCTTGCCCTCACGCGCGAGGTGATACGCGACGGATAAGCCTGCTATGCCGGCGCCGATGACGCAGACGTCACAGCTGCCGCTTTTCTGAAGTTGTGGATAGCGAGGCAGTTCGATCGTGCCTTGCCAGATAGAAGTCGTAGCGCCGCCTGGATGCGGATTCGCCTGCTTGCCGTCGCTTGGAGTCGTCATGCACAGGGGCTACTGCACGAGAAACGCCACGCGCGGCCAATGCTTGACTGCTTTTCGGCTTGGCAGCTTGTCACTCGCGACGGCTGGGTCCGCCACCGAC
>DASPMP010000211.1:0-44884 GCA_035626995.1 Gemmatimonadaceae bacterium | reverse complement strand
TGATCGACGCCGACGGGGAGCGGAGCCAGCAGATCGACATCGTGATTCACGACCGCCAGTACTGCCCGCTTTTGCTGGATACGGAGGGTGGGATTCACGTACCGGCCGAGAGCGTATACGCGGTGATCGAGGTGAAGCAGGACCTCTCGAAGCGGTGGGTCGAATACGCTGGGGAAAAGATCGAATCGGTTCGGCGGTTACGGCGCACCAGCGCGACGTACGGTACGAACGTCGGGCAGCAGCAAACCCAGCCGAAGGACATTCTTGGCGGTCTCGTGGCGTATCACAGCGGATGGTCGCCGCCGTTCGGGGATCCATTTCACGAGGTGCTGGCATCCCTGCCGGCACAGCGTCGCCTTGATTTCGGATGCGCACTGACGAACGGGGGGTTCGACATCGAGTACCGCGGGAACGACGTCCAGCTGATAACGAGCGAGGCGGCGGGGTCGGTGATCTTTTTCTTCTTCAGGCTGCTCAAGCGCCTGCAGCAGTTTGGCACTGTTCCGGCCATCAAATACGACGAGTACTCGAATTTGCTCGTGGACGAAGAGGCGCACGCACCGATGCGGACGACCCGAACAGCCACGGGCTCCTAGCGTTGTGTCGCAAACGCACTCGCGTGCCCGAGCTCGCATGAAACAGAAACCATGGTCCCCATCATCGTCCCGGATTGCGTGCGCCGTGCCGGATGCAGCCCTACGGTGATGAGGCGGAGCTTGTCGCCATCTTTACGCTTGCGGTCGACGTGGCCACCCTCGCGGCTAGCGGCCGAAAAGATTGGGACATCTCATCACGCGGGGGGCAAGCGCGCCGCTGCACTGTCACGTGCACACGAGTATGACCGTATTCGAGCCTGTTGATCCACTATCGCTTACCGCCCTCATGGTCGAGCCCAGAGCTAGTGGAACGGGGTTGGCTTCAGCTACGGCCTTTGTCGTGGGTGCGCACGACCGTTACTGGCTAGTAACGAATTACCACGTACTGACAGGGCGGCACACCGAAACCAATCGGCTCCTGTCATCTCACGGGGCAATTCCAGATTCAATCGTGATTTGGCATCACTCTGCCCACGCGCGCGAGGGACAGGGCGTATGGACGATGCGGACAGAGAACCTATTCACTGCAGATGGCAGTCCACGTTGGGCACAACATCCTCGCTTCTGTATCAAGGACCAAGAGAACACGAACGAACCGAACATCGATGTAGTCGTGCTTCCGCTGGACCGGGTGGATGAGCGGATCCTGATCTACCCGATGGACCTCACCCTCGCTGAAACGGAGATGCAGGTGTCGCCGGGCCTTCCCATCTCTATTATTGGGTATCCGTTCGGTCTCACAGGTGCGGCGCTATTTCCAATTTGGAAAACTGGGCACATTGCGAGTGACCCCAACGCTTTCTGGTCGCCGCGACATTTCTTGGTCGATGCAACGACGCGAAGCGGAATGTCCGGATCCCCGGTCGTGTTTCGCTCAGCTGGTTGGTACGAACGCCACCCTGGCGTTCTTGAGCCTGGATTTCCCGTTCGCCTCATGGGGGTGTATTCGGGCCGGATACGCGTCGATGCAGAGATAGGTCGCGTCTGGCACGCCGCGTTGATTCGTGAAATCATCGATCATGCGGTAAGGACCGCAACTGAAAAGGGAGCTTAGACCATGGCGCAGCACTACTTTGGGCAACTCGTTCCTCGGCGCCAATGGCGAACATTTCGCGAGCTGTCGGCTGAGTAGCCCGCCCAGGCGCCTCATGCGTCAGGCTCGTGGATCGCCCTCGGGTAGGACCCGGCGTGCAAGGGTGGTGACGATGCGCGGAACATCCGCGGCTGTGAAGCACTCGAGGTACAGCTTGTCGCGGAGAAGAGGGGGTACGGCTACGGACGGCGACAGCAAAATGGGAAGTACCTTCACGCGTCGTCCCGCTACCTCATCCTGCATCGCCAACGATAGCTCCTTCTGCACCCACGACGACGCTACAGAAGCGGGGGACAGCAGCGCCGCGACGTACTCTACACCGCCCAATGCGTCGGCGATGCGTTGAATAAGCGAATCCCCGACCTTCATCTCCGCTTCGTCCAACCAGACCCCGACCCCAAGGGTCGATAGGCCCGCAGCAAGTTGCCGCGCTACGGGCTTGTCCTCCCAGGCATGACTAAGAAAGAGCATGTGGGCCGGCTCGCGAATGCGGAGCTGCAACCCGATGTGGTCAATGTCCCAGCGAGCATCCTCATCCAGGCGTATACGCAGGCGATGAGACGAGGCACCGTGCAAATGCTCCGAGCGCACAGGCCAGGCGTACACAGTCTCGCAATCGGCGAACGGTGGTACGCTAACCACGCCCATGGAAGGGACGCGATGGAAGTAATCGCGGTGGTGCTCTGGCTGGACAAAGAGGCCAAAGCCATCAATACGCCGGTCGTTCAGCCATATGTCTACCCGCGCCCCTTTCCGTGCGGAATGCAATCCGCCGAAGTACCTCCGAGAGCCCACGACCAGATGGCCGCTGTCCGCGTGTATCGCCGTGTGAGCATCGATGGGTAGAACCCATTCGACCTCGGTATGACCGGACCCCACCTCGGCTGCGCGATCGCAGGCGCCGAGAATGGTCGTAGAATCTCCGGAAAACCAATAATCAGGGCAATCAACCGACGCGGCACGCGTCGTGGCCGCGCCTCGCAGGACTGTGCGCTCCGACCCGTTCACGGCAAGGGTACGAATCTGTTGAGCCGGCATGGCGTCAAGCGGAGCTCGCCCGCGGCCTGATCTTGGCCGAAGTCACACTGTCAACGCAGGGCTGGCTGTCGCTTGTCGGAGACATTCTTTAGTGGGATGTCCATCCTGGTGGGGCTGGCGTGTCCGAATTGCCCATGCTGTAACGCTCACGCGATTGTGGCTTACGATATTCACGCACCCAGCTCAGCGTGCTTGCCCTTAAGGTGCGAGCGCCAGGGTGGAATGCAGGGATCGATATGGCTCTATACTATGTGAACGACAACGCGCAATCGAATGGCGATCACGAGGTCCACATTCAAGGCTGCTCGTGGTTAACTCTGATCAAGGGCGCCAGGTACTTAGGCAACTTCCAAAACTGTCGAGAGGCAGTGCGTGAAGCGAAGAGGATGTACTCGCAATCGAACGGGTGTGGGTTCTGCTCTCCAGAGTGTCATACGGGGTGACCCCTCGGCTGTGACTTGGCGGTGCTCGTTAGCTCCATAGACACCGCCGCCCGTCGCAACCATTCCGCCTGACACGCTCACAAACGCGTGGCACTCAGGTGCGTCCTTTGACCCTCAAGCGCTTGGTTGCTCGCTGATGGCTGCCAAAGCAAGTAAGCTTGGTGTCAGCGTCAGCAGCCCTCCTGCGCCGATCGTCGGTAGCAGCTTGTCTCGCCTCCTTCTCTGACCGGAAGTAGATGAGGTTATGGGTCAAAAGCTTGCGAGCGCCTGAGCATCCGGCCTGGTAGTTCGTACTTCCGCGCGAGCTACCTACCCATGCGCCCTTCGACGCATGCGCCTCTCCCTGCTGAGCCGGCGCCGTGGCTGAAACGCTTGGACGTCGCGAGGGAGCGCCCACACGGCACGTCTTCGTCGCAGAGATGCATGTGTTCCCGCGCGGAATCCCCTTCCGGCCGTTCTTCTGGGCCTCCGCCGAGGCGGAGCTGACCAGAAGTAGCCCGGCCACCAGGAAGTATTTGAGCATGCGACCTCTGTCCGAAAAGAAACAAGCAACGGAAGCGAGTGTGCCAGCGCGCTACATCATGGCCTGGCGGGCGTGAAAAGGAAAGAGGAAAAGCTAAGAAGCGGCAAAGTTAACGGCATTTAATACAGTCTCTGGACGGATCCCCGAACCTACTGTATCCTAGGTGGCGAAACGCTCCCCCCTTGGCACTGCGCACGATACGGAGGGCCCCGCCATGCCATCTCGCCTGCTGCGGTTTCTCGTCGCACCCGCCCTTCTAGTCGGGGCCCTCGGGCCGCCATCCCCGGCCAAAGCCCAGGCAAACGGACGGCTCCAAATCCATTTCATGAACGTGGGTCAGGGCGATGGCGCCCTCCTCATCACGCCGCGCGGGACCACGGTCCTCTTCGACAATGGCGTCCGCAACAACTGCGACGCACCGGTCTCCTACCTCCAGCAGCTCGGGATCCAGGGGATCGATTACCACGTCGCCAGCCACTACCACGACGACCATATCGGCTGCACGGCCGAGGTCCTCGGCGCCTACCCCCTCCGACAGGCGGCGTACGATCGCGGAAATACCTACATCAGCGAGACATTCGCTTCGTACGCATCCACCGTCGGCAGCCTGCGGCGTACCGCCACGCCCGGGATGACGCTGCGGTTGGATGAGAACACGCCCAACCCGGTGACCATCACCTTCATGGTGGTGAACGGCGCGGCGCCGAATGGCATCCAGGCCCAAACCAACAACGAGAACGACCTCAGCGTCGTGGCCGTGGTCCGGTACGGCCACTTCGACGCGGTGTTCGGGGGAGACCTGAGCGGCTACCGCACCTCCAGCTACCGCGACATCGAGACTCCCGTAGCCACCGCCATCGGTCCAGTGGAGCTCTACAAGGTGAACCACCACGGAAGCGCCCACAGCTCCAACGACACCTGGCTCGCCGCGCTCACCCCGCGCGTCGGGATCATCTCGGCGGGGCTGAACAGCAAGCATGGCCACCCGACGCAGGAGGCCATCGACCGCCTCCACGCGGCGAACGTCCGCACCTATTGGACCACGCAGGGCAAGGGCGAAGTGCAGCCTGTGAATGGACGGGACGTGGTCGGGAACAACATCATCGTCGAGGTGGCGCCGGGGGCGTCCACTTTCTCCGTCACCTACGCCGGCAATCGGGTGGACACCCACCCGATGCTAGGAGCCAGTGGGCCAGGCAACGGGGAGACGCTCGCGTATGCGTGGAGCACCAGGTCCCAGATCTATCACCACGCCGACTGCGTCTACGTCGACAACATCAGCCCAGCCAACCTTGCCCGCGGCAACGAGCCGCCCACCGACAAGCGACTGCATGACGACTGTCCGCGCCACGGAGGTGGCCAATGACGACCAGTCTTATCCCCACGATCGACGCGCGCGCCGCGCTGACGCCGGAAGTCGCCGCGAGGTCCATCCGCGAACAGTTCATGGCCGAGGTATTCGACGCTCACCTGCTGTTCCAGTATGCGACCTCCACCGGGAAGAACATCCCGGATGGCGTCATCAATGACATGACCATGGCGCGGATGATGATCGCGGGTGAAGCCGCGCCGGATCCGGAAATGTGGGGACGCATCGCGCGCGCGCATCGCCATCTGGCGGAGCTGTCGGCGCCGGTGACCGCGGCAACCCTGCGGGCGACCGCAGACGAGTTCGGAACGCGCGGACGGTTCCCCTTCCAGGGACAGATCTCGGTGGGGAAGCGCTGGAACCGCTCCCTGTGGATGATGGCGATCGGCTTTGCCCTGGCGATCCTTGCCGCGGAGAACTATAGCACGATCCTCGGAAACTTCTTCGCGCGCGACGAGAACACCAGCGACGCGGTGCTCTGGCGCTACATCCTTGATTCCATCCTCCAGACACTCATGCCCTTCGCGTATGGTGCGCTGGGCGCGGCCACATACCTGCTGCGCTCCGCGCACTTGCACATTCACGCGCGCACATTCGACGCGAACTTCATCCCTGAGTACTACGGCCGATTGCTCCTCGGGATGGTGGCAGGGGGCACGATCAACCTGTTGATCGACAGCGTCACCCAGGATGGGACAGTCATTCACCTGAGCGCGGCGGCGCTGGCCTTTGTCGCCGGCTACAGCGCCGACCTCCTGTTCAGAACCGTCGAACGCATCACGGAGGCGCTGCTGCCGCGGGTGGGCGTTGACTCGCTGCGCCGCGCATCCCCCGCGCAGGTCACGGGCATGTCGTTGCCCGCGTTGCTCGAACAGCTCGACAGGGCGCAGACACCGGAAGCAAGGCAGACGATCCAAGGGTTGATCAGCAAGATCCGGGAGCGCCTGTGAACGAGATGCGATCCATAGTGCGTGTGCTCACCGGCTACCGAGCCAGCACGAGGTCACCAAAGTGCGCTGTCGCTGCGTTAGCAGTAGTCGTGACGATTGCTGCGGCTGAATCGGCGAGTGCCCAAACGTTGACGCAGGCGCAGCGGGACAGCATTGCCCGGGCAGACAGCGTGTATTGGCGGCAAGTTCTCGCGCGCGAGCGGGCGTTACAGTCATTCACCAACGACTCGCTTCAGTCGTGGACAAGACAGTGGATGTCAGCCCCCGTGTACTTCGCGGACGGCGTCGAAATGTCCAGAGACACACGCGAAGTGCTCGCATTCAAAGGCACCATCCTCGCGAACAATCCAGCGACGACGTTGCGCCTCACGGGGTATGCGGACACGACAGGCTCGTGGCAGGTGAACGATGCCGTGGGGCTGCAAAGGGCACAGGCAGCCAAGAGCGTGCTGGTAGCCGCCGGCGCCTCACCCCACCAGATCGTTATCGCCAGTGCCGGCGAGACGATCACGGCGCTCGGTCGGCCTACGGTGCTCGATAGACGGGTCGAAGCTGCTCTGGTCATGAACGCAGAGTTTGTTGTGGCCGCAAACGCCTACAACTTCGTCGCGAAGTACGGTCGGCCAAACCTGCTCGATCGGCCTGCCCGAGATTCCGTCGCTACCGTGAGCCTTCTGTATTCGACCGATCGTGTCGCAACCGGTTTGGCGGACGCCGACCGATTCTTTGGCAACGACAGGGCTCTCGCTGTGTCGCTGGGCCTTGTGCAGGTAAGTGTTCCAATCTCGCGACATCGACGAGGCCGGGTCGAGCAACGGGGCCGCTGGGCGTGGCTTCGCGGCATCGACGAACGCGATTCGACACGTTTCTTCGTATTGCAGCGCCCAGACCCGTTGGATGCCAGAGAATGGGGGGACAGCCTGCGAGCCGCACTTGATGCTGCGGTCGAACGAGACGTCTTCGTTTACGTAAATGGCGATAACGTCAGCTTTCGCGATGCGGCATTAAAGGCCGCTCAACTGACCGTAGATCTCCAGTTGCGCAGCGTGCCAGTCATATACAGTTGGCCTTCCTATGGCGAGACATTGAGCTACGTCACGGATCTCGATGCGTCAAGATCAACTGCGCCGCGGCTCGCCCAATTCCTGAGCGACCTGGCTCGCAATAGCGGTGCACGTCGCGTTCATGTCCTCGCGCATAGTATGGGAAATAGAGCTTTGTTGATGGCCGCCGCCGAGCTGCGAGATGTCCGAGAGCCCATGCTGGGGCAGGTGATTCTCGCGGCGCCTGATGAGGATCATGAGATCTTCCGGGAGCACATCGAGGCCGTGCGCCGAATCTCATCCCGGGTGACGCTTTATGCATCCAGCAGGGATAAGGCACTGCTTCTCGCTCAGAAGCTGCGAAACGGCCGACCGCGTGCTGGACAGGCCGGAAATAACCTCGTCGTGGTCGCGGGTATCGAAACCGTTGACGCCTCGGATGTCGATACCGACTTCCTTGCACACGGATATCAAGGGAACTCGCTGCAAGTCCTGGACGATCTCAGGCTATTGGTAAATCTTGGACTTCCCGCCTCGGACCGCCTGACGAAAAAGCGCGAACGAAACGGGCGGCCTTATTGGTATTTGCCCCCGAGGGTCGATCAGTGAGGAATGTCCCCCGTCGACGACACTGTACACGAATCAGAGGCCGTTCGATGACGCTTGCCCGAGGGTGCCTTGCCCTATCCTTCCTCCCGTTCATAGGGAACACCGCGAGTGCACAACTCTCTGTCATTGAGGCGCTGACCAAGAATGTCACCGATATCGGCGTCTACACCCACTTCGGCTGGCCCAAACGGCACGCCGAGGTCGGAGCGTCGCGGGGCTACTGGACCGGCTTCGGGCTCGAATTGTCATATGGCATCCACACGACCACACGGTATCGCGATCCGGTCATTCGACAGGCGGTGAAAGACTTCGACGCCCAGATGAAGCGCTATCGGGCACTCGGCCTGGCGCGCTCGAGGGACAGCGTAACGGCCGCTGTGGCGGCGCTGAAGAAGGCGCTGGACGACAATACTGATGTCACCAAAATCGAGATCCCGGCACCGCCGCGGCGGACGCGGCGCACTCCGGTGGAGGAAGAGATCGAACGCCAGTTGAGGGACACGACCATTGCCACGACAGTGTCCACCAGGAGCGTCGTCGCCATCCTCGACGTGCCTCCGGAGACCGAACCTGTGTGGGTGGTCGAGTTCGGCCTTGGCTACACGCAGATGCAGACCTTCCGGGAGGCCATCGACCCAGCCGCTGCGGGACTGGATAGTGGAGAAGTGCGGGGAGGGATTCGCGAGTTTCCATCCGTCTCCCTTTACGCATCGTGCCGCATCTGCTTCAACCTCATCCCCGTCATCGGAACGCACTGGAAGGTGCGCCCCTACTTCGGGCTGCGCGGCGGACTCACGCAGCTCAGCAATCTGCGCGCATTCGTGCCATATCCATCGGTGACCGGCAATCCTGCCACGCTGCCGCCGGGGATGCTCGTCCTCAAGGGCGAGGGGAGCACTTTCCAGGGCGCCGCAATCACCGGGCTTTCGTTCAGCGTGGGGAAGATCGCGATGTTCGCCGAAGGTTCTCACACCTGGCGGACGATCCCAAGCGTCGACTGGTCTGGAACGCCAGCCAATGTCGTCTTCCCTCGGGACATCCCAAGGGCGCTGGACCTGTCCGCGTGGTCGCTCGCGATCGGAACGCAGGTACCCGTGGCCCGCTAGGCAATGAAGTAAGACCCAGATCTTGCGATAGGCGTTGACTGGAGTTGAGTCCACCTGACCCATGGCTCCCTATCCATATTCGCGCGCCGTAGCGGATGACCTTCGCACGCTACGGTACGTATACCGGCTCGCAACCAACGCCTTGGATGGCGAGTTTCCGGGTCCCCGTATGCCTCGTCGTGAATGGGAGAAATGGGATCACGCTGACCAGGTTCTTCTAGAAGCGATTAACGAGCAGCTGAATCGGATCGTCGACGGTGCAGTCTTTATCGCGTTTCAGTCGAAGCGTCTGGGATTGCGGATGTCGGAGACGCGTCTGCACCGCAAGGAGATTCTCGTCCAGTTCGAGAACCATTTTCGCACGGATGTCACTCAGCTCCCTGGATGGCAAGCCGTGTTGGACGTAACGCACGACGCAAACGCCTCGAAGCATCGGGCTGGGCTGCACTGGACTGAAGCAGGTAATGGAATGGCGAGGCTGTTGGGGACCGTTCAAATGGAGCGTGAAACCATCACCAGACGATTCACCCAAGTGGGAAAATGGCTCCGAGCCTTTGGCAGCATACACAACCTTCCCTGAATTAGAGGAATGCCCACATTACGTGGATGCCCAGCAAACGCATGACGAAGCGGTCTGGATTACGTATGTGGGAGACGATGGGGTTCACGTCATTTATGGCGGCAAGGACAAGTTGAGTTACTCATAGCCGGCGCTCGACCGCTTGGCCGATGTCCAACCCGCCCGGCGAAGCCGCAAAACACGGCGCAGTTGAGACGCTGCTGCCTCGGCCCGCGCACCCGATCGCGATCCAACGGTGGTTGTGCGGCGCGTGCGTAGCACGTTACGCACCCCGCACACGTGAAAGCACGGCGACGCGCATGCGACTTCGAAGGAGACCCCTACTCAGGCAGATGGCTCGTTCATGCAGGCTGACGACAGCCTAACGGTGCTAAGCTGCCACGACATCGCAATCGGACGTATTCCGGAGCAGCATGCAGGGGCGGCGGCGGCTCCAGTCAAGACTTCGCGGAGAACCAAGGCACCCCCGGAACGAGGCGTCCGCGATTGCCGGATTGAGGTGCCCATGGCGTAACGGTGGTCCGGCTCGAGGAGGGCCAGCTTTCATCATTCGTGTACCCATTAAGCGCCGCAGATGACCCCAAAGTCGCGTGACGAGTACGCTACTGCTACTGATGGCATGCCTGCGCGCCGCAGCGGTGCCTGGGCGCGTGACAAGCTGTCGTTCTTCGACGAGTTCCTGCCCCCGGCGCTGCAGGCGACGAAAGACAAGGTGCATCGCCATTATGTCGACTTGTTCGCTGGACCGGGGAGGAACATCGACGACGAGGGCGCTGAGTTCGACGGGGGAGCCGTACGGGCGCTGAAAGCGCGAGCGCAGTCGAGCCCCGACGTCCGGTTTACACATGCGCACCTTGTCAATCTCGATAGGATAGCCCACGATGCCCTTCGGCAACGTGTCGACGCACGTTGCGAGGACGGTAGCTGTGCCATCCCGGCGAGCGCCGTACAGTTCGACAACGACGATGCGAACCTGCTCGTCGGCGCGATCATGCGGCGAATCCACAAGCGCGCGTACGCTTTCATATTCGCGGACATCGAGGCGCCGAATCAACTGCCGTACGATACGGTGCGAGCGCTCAAGTTCCACGGACACGAGAGCGTGGATTTCTGCGTCCTCTTCCCGCAGGGCATGGCGCTGCAGCGGATGTTGCCCATGCGTCGCGACAAACTCGCGCCGACCATTGAGGCGCTGAATCGGTATTTCGGAACCGATGCCTGGCTCGAGCTCTACGACCAGCGGAAGACTGACGCACAGTCACCGGAGCTGTACCGCGGGATCCAGAAGCTCTATGAAGATCAGCTCCGAAAGGCAGGCTGGATGTACGCGAAGGAAATCCGGAACGTGAAGCGCCGCGGCGACGCTGCCCTCTACAAGATCCTCCTCGCGACCGACAAGGACGTCGCGCTCAGGCTCGCGTCCTGGTCAGTGGAAAAGGAGCGCGACCGAAAGGGTCCGGAGCTCGAACTGGGGCTCTAGCTGCTGGCGAGCGCTGGGTGTTCGGCCGGGTACTGATTCCAGTATTCTCCGGCGAGCTCGCGTCCCTTCGCCTTCGGCGTGCGGCCGCCCCACTGCTTCCAGAAGAAAGCGGCGCCGTGGCGCAACGCATTATCCCGAAGACCAAGCGCCCATTCCTCGCGGCACGCACGATACCGCGGACCGCTTTCCCCGCCACCGATGACCCATTCGATGCCCGTCAGGTCGAGGTCATCAAGTGGACCGAGAAGCGGCTCCGCCGAGATGAAACGCACGGCCGCCGGACTGATCGAGCGGAGGGCATCGGCGCGCTTCGCGACCTTCATGCTCTCGATCGACGTGCCGATCCAGACGTTGGACGGCCAGGGCAACTTGTCGGCATAGCGCAGCGCCCGCTCCGGTCGCTTGGTGAGGAGCTGGAACTGGTGCCAGTGCGCCTCGGTCATCACGTCGAACACGCGGGCGATCATCTCCGCCGAGAAGCTCGCGTGAAATACGTCGCTCATGGAGTTCACGAAGATCCGCATCGGAATTTTCCACCGCAGGGGCTGCTGCAGGCGCTCTTCCCAGAACCGCGGCGCGAACGGATCCGCGCGTTGCTCCGGTGTGTCCCTTACGGGAGTATGCCCAAGGTAGATCTGCCGGACCTTGGTATGCGCGAGCAGCAGGGCATAGCAGTTGTCGCAGCCCGCAGAGATCTGGGTGCAACCTGTCATCGGATTCCAGGTCGCCTCGGTCCATTCGATTCCTGTCCGCGTTGAGCTCATCGGTTGCCCCTTGTCAGCCGAGAGTGCCAGAAAAAAAAAGGAGGCGGGCCGTGGCCCGCCTCGATATTGACAGCGGTCGTCCCGATCCGTGGACGCCGAAGTCGCTGCATTGGTCAAACTATCTAAAGCCGTTCCAGTTACCGCACAATCGTGGACTTATCCCCACGGTATACCAGCAAGAGCACCGATGTGACGTGTCCTCCGTGACCCCCCGGTCGTAGCCAAGGGTTGTCACAGAGAACGCTCGCACGTCGTCCTTTTTTTGGCCATTGGCGTATCGCGTCCACGCCCCGCACCGTCCATCCCCGCCTCGAGAGAGTCGAGCGAGATGGAAAGCGAATGGCGTTACAGCCCTTCTCTGACTTCCGCACCAGATCGATGCGACGAACCCTCATCCTGCTCCTGTCGGTCGCTACGCTCGCGGCTCTACCGCACGCGTCTCAGGCGCAGTCAGCGTGCCGCGCGCCCGATGCGTCAACGAGCCAGGTCCTGCAGTCCGTGAAGCTGTGGGCGACCCTGAAGGCTCCTTCACGGGATTCCGTCGGGCTTACTGGCGTAGATACCGCTCGGATTGTCTCCGAGGCTGATTCGATAACGTGCGCGCGGGTGGTGCAAGCGATCGACGCGAAGTTCGGAAAAGCGGGCACGGCGCCAACATCCTATGTCATCGTACGAGCCGGCAGCCGATTCTTCGCATGGGTACCTCCCGCCAACCCAAACCAGGAGAGTCGGCTGCTGCATGTATTGGATTCGTTGTACGCATATCGCGACACCATCATCGCCTTCTAGGGTCGACCCGATGATCGCAAGTGTTGCCAGCCCACTGAGATACATCGCCTTGAAACGACAACTGCCAGAACGCCCGGTGTTGCTCATCGCGATGCTGATGGTGATCGGTTGCGCGGCTCGCCGACCGGCGTTCGCCCAGGAACCAACCTGCAACCTGGACACGAAACCCATTGCAGCACGAGTGGCCCCGGCTCCCGGCGGCGAGTTGCGTCTGTCGTTCCTGAACGGCAGCTATGATCTATCGCCGATCAAGCCGCAGGTGCGCGCAGACCTGGTTGACTCGCGCGGCGTGGCATTGAGGCAAAGCGATACAACCATCAGGTTTACCGCGCTCACTGCAGGGAAGTACGTGCTGCGAGTGCAATCGATCGGCTATCAGACGCGAATCGATACCATTCGGATCACCGCCACCTCTGGCGTCGCGCTCACCCTACCGTTGCGCGAGAGCGCACTCGACGGGTGCGAGGGTCACCAGCTGGTGATCCCCCTTCTCTCGCCAGCGGAGGCCGCCATTGTCATGCGAACTGCTGCAATTCGCGCGGTCCACCCAGCGAGCAGCTCACCGCTCCTCGTCGTGGACGACGATGCGCATGTGGCGTCGGCCGTGAGCAAAGGACTGGTGAATGCGAAGGAGAGTGGACCGTCGCGTGATTGCACCGGCGAACTGGTCCCCCGGTGTCACTGGCAGCCCGGCCTCGACACTACCGCGGTGCGAGTTGTGGTGAAGTCTCACGATGGCAGCACCGCTGTTGTGAATGTCCAATCATTCGGCCGGCTCAGGAATCCGAGCCGGAATGGGCCGACGGGTTTCTTCAGCGTCGATGAGGTGTCGCTGCGGCGTGAAGGCAATGTGTGGATCGTGACCAGGCTACGGTCACTCCTGGAATCGTGATCACGGGAAAGAATACGTACAGCCTCAAGGTCGCTGCATTCGTACGCGAGGCAAACCCACTGCCCGCTGAAACAGGAAATGCGACTGATTGAACGCCAGGCGCGCCAGCGGACCCTGGTCGCCCAGCGGCGAGGGCGTCGCGTCGCTGATCGTTATCACCTCTCCTGTTTGTTTGTCCAGCAGCTTCTGCACTTCCGGTGGCGGGGCGAAGATCTTCTCGTCGAACGGCGCATGGCTCATGCTCTCGGTCCGCTCCACCATCTCATTCCCATCGGCAACAGTCACCGCCCGCGTGGCCTCCAGGATCATGGGTCCGGTTGCCGCGGATGTCGTCCACGCGGTCTTGCCGTCGAATCCCATCTGCATCGGCCCGATACCGGGCATGTCCATCTTCAGGTACACCAGGTGCGGGCTCTTCACGAACATCTCCGACCTGGCCTCCGGACCGCCCGCGTATGTCGGCATGGTCGTGATCATCATTCACAATTATCGCTGACGGACAACGGTGTACGTCGACCGACCGAAGAAGCCGCTGACGTCTCGTATGGCCCACGAGTCATCGTCGATGCGAACCGCCTTGAAATACCACGACAGATTCAAGGTATCCTGGACGCGATCGTAGGCTCCGGTGTGCCTCCCGGTCCGCTGCGGATAGCGGGCATCGGGTTCGCCATTGATCAGGGTAAGGGTGGTTAATTCCCAGGCGAAACTTCCTCCGTGAAACAGGACCAGTTTCCCCGACAAATATCGCTCATCAAACGGTTCGCCATCGAGGGTTCCCTGGCGTACGGTCACAGGAACGGGTGCACCATTGACCGCGGTGAGCGCGTACTCATCCCGCGAATCCGGGCCAAACAACGCACACGCGGACAGATACACCACGAGTACGAGCACAAAACCTCGGGAACGCATCAGGTACTATTGGTCAGAGCACTGACGGGTGCCAGACGCAGCGGACTCACACCCGCCTGCGGAGCGCGCGAAGAGAGTGCAACCCATGCCCGAAGTGCGTAGCATGGGCATGGCGAGCCATAAGGCTGTGGGTAGACTGGTAACCATATGAAGAAAGAGCAGTGGGGAGTGCTGCTGGCAAGAGGTGCGGCGATGGTGATCACGATCCTCGTGTGGCCGCGATCCGTCGACGGGCAGTCAGACCGCGAGCTGGCAGCAAGTGATGCGATGCTTGTGGCACCCATGGTCGCGTTCGTTCCCGGCATCGCGTCGCCGGAGCGAACGTTGACGCTCCGATATGGGGCTTGGGCTTATCATCAGAACGAACCGTTACGCTCCAGCGTCGCGGTCACGTTCGGCGATAGTATACGCATTGGGGCTGTCGCCCTGACCGTCGGCTACATATCTCCTGCCTGCAAAGGCTGCGACGCGTCTGCAGTCACCTTGGCCGAGTGGGAGCGGCCGTTGGTCTCACTACTAGGACTGCGGCTCGGAGCAGGCTTCGGGCGAATGATGGGCAACAAAGGTTCGGGCGCATCCTTCTCAGCGTCTCTTCCTCTCACGTGGCGCGGGCAGGGAGCCGCCCTCCTGATCCATCCGACCGTCATCGTTGCGGGGTTGGAATCCACCCGAAGCCAATCGCGTGCGGTACGACCTGGATTAGCAGCGGCCCTGCAGTTCGAAGGGGAGCGCCTCGTAGGACAGGCTGGCGCACAGGCGATCGCTCTTCGAGGTACAGGAATCAGCTTTGGCGGCGGCCTGGGGTGGCGACTGTGATTGAGATCATTGCCCATGGTGTAACGGTACTGGCAGCGGCGACAGCCAGAATGTTGCCATGGCTACCGTATCGAAACGGTTTCTCGACCGGGCGAAGCCCGCTATCCGCAAGTATCAGAAGTTGCTCGGTGAGGCGCGCAAGCGCGATGTCAACGAATCCGACACCTGCGTCATCGTCAGCGACTTCCTGCAGGACGTCCTCGGCTACGACAAGTACGCCGATGTGACCACAGAGTTTGCCGTGCGCAGTACCTTCTGCGACCTGGCGATCAAGTCCAGCGGCCGCGTTCAGTACCTGATCGAGGTCAAGTCTGTCGGAACGGATCTGAAGGACAATCACGTCCGGCAGGCCACAGACTACGCGGCGAACGAGGGTGTGGACTGGGTCCTCCTGACCAACGGCACATGCTGGCACGCGTACAAGCTGCGCTTCGAAAAGCCCGTGCAGCACCAAGAGGTCTTCTCCCTGGACCTCCTCGACGATGCGATGAAGCTGAGCGACGCGCTCGAGAAGCTGTACCTCATCAGCCGGGAAGCAGGCGGCGATACCGCCATATCCTCCTATTGGCAGCAGAAGGAGGCGACGAGTCGATACGTGGTATCGCAGCTCCTGCTCGGTGACGCAGTCACAGGCCTCATCCGTCGAGAGCTGCGGCGCCTGTTCCAGGGAGTGAGGGTGAGCGAGGAGCAGCTCGCGGGATTGCTGCAGACAGAGGTCATCAAGCGCGACTGCCTCGAAGGCGAACGCGCCGCATCCGCTGCGCGTCTCGTGCGAAAGGGCGAGCGGCGGCGGCGTCGCCTGAAGGCTGATTCGCCAGATACACCAGTGACGGCCCTGCCCGTACCTCCGGCGACACCGAAGGCGCCGGCATTGCCCGCCTGAACGGGGACTTTTGGTCGCTGCCTGAATCGTGATCAGCGCGAGGCGGAGGCCAGCAACTGGCCATCCCTCGTGCCAGCATAGTCAGGAATCTTTGCGAGAGGCGATCGAGCAGGAGTCGCCATCCACTTCGGAACCCGCAGCGGCGTAAGCGCCGTCACCCAAACAAGGAGGCGCCATGAAACGCGGAGGCGGAGTCCACAGTGCCGGCCGAGGGAGAGGGTCGGAGGACGTTGTCAAGCGCAGGTATAGGTAAGCTAATATAAAAAGACTAATTATAGGAGTATCACCGACTGCCAAAGGCTTCCCTTATATGGCTACGTGTTGGCGACATTACCACATCGGCGAGGCAGTCGACATGTGCCCGAAATCCTACAGCCGTGCCCTGTCCAGTAGCGGCCGAAAGGACAGTCACGCCGACTATGTTCGATTCGCCGGTGACGTTGCGGCCGCAAATGGCGCAGAGGGTGGTACGCAGGATGAGGTCATCTGGAGATATCTGCATGATGATCACGGTTAGGTGGAGAACGGGGGGGGCGAATGTTGACGAAAACGCAAGGGTAACACATGAGCGTTACTGGGTGGGCAAGCAAGCACACCGAAGTGTGCACTGCGACCCCCATGTCTCGTGCTTGCGAGCGCAATTACAGAGCGCCAACGTGGTGCACGCGGAACGGGGCATGACAATGCGCAAGCGGACTCGCTGATATGGTGCGGCGCTTCGCGCCATCCAGGCAGCATGCTTTGAGGTCAGGCATTCCTGTATTCCCGGATTCCTCTTGCTGCTTGAACTGTGGGCCCAGTCGCGGAGAAGAAGCTTGAATCGCATTCGGACGGCATTGACAGCCCATCAAGTCTTATGTATTTAATAGTTCATGGCTGAAGCGGTAACTCTCACGAGGCGCGAGCTGGACGTCATGTCCGTGCTCTGGCGCCGGGGCAAGGCGACGGTCGCCGAGGTGCGCGACGACCTCGCCGACGACCTCGCGTACCCCACCGTGCAGACCATGCTCCGCGTCCTCGAGGGAAAGGGTTACGTCGGCCACACAGTCGACGGACGCGCGTTCCTCTTCCATGCGCTCGTCGAACAGGACGAGGCGGCCGATTCCGCACTCGATCGCCTGATCGCAAAGGTGTATCACGGCTCGCGCGAGCTGCTGGTGAGTCGCCTGATTGCCGATGAGGACATTTCGCCCGAGGAATTACGACGCATCAAGAAGCTGCTCCAGAAGCGGCTCAACGAGGCGTCGCGGTGATGCTCGCGTTCATGGGCTATGCGATGCTCGCCGCCGCGGCATTCGGCGCCGCTGCGTGGCTCATCGACTTTGCCGTCGCGGGGCGCTTCGGGAGACGTCGTCTGCTCTGGGCCGTGGTCCTCTTCGCGTCTGCGGTGGGCCCGATCGTGTTCTCCCTGACGCGTGGCGTCCCCAGCGCGCTTGTCTCGGCGGAGGACGTCGGCACCACAGCTGATATCGACGCCGCGGCGGCAACCAGCGGAAGAAAAGAGCCGATCGTCTCCGACCACACCGTGGCATCGGCATGGCTTGCGGCCTCGGCGATCGTTGCGCTCTGGCTCGTCGCGACGCAGCACCGCCTGCGCCGGCGACTGCGCGGATGTCCGTCACGCATCGTCGATGGCGAACAGGTGCTGCTCTCGCCCCACTTCGGCCCCGCCGTCATCGGCGTTCTCCGTCCGCAGATCGTGCTTCCGGAATGGGCGCTCGCCACGCGCGCGAGCGATCGACGGATCATCGTCGCACATGAGGCGGAACATCGGCAGGCGCACGATCCGCTGCTCGCCGCCGCGGCGCTGATCGTGGTCGCGGCGCTTCCATGGAACGCGGCGCTCTGGTGGCAGCTTCGACGCCTGCGGCTGGCGATCGAGATCGATTGCGACCGGCGCGTGGTCTCGAAGCGCGGCCACGACCCGCACGCGTACGGCCTGCTCCTCCTTGCCGCGCGCGAGCACGCGTCCCATGTCGCGCCCGCGATGGCCATGGCGGCGATGCGCTCGGGGCTCGGCCGCCGGGTCGAGGCGCTCCTGGACGGACGCCCACGGTCAGCCGTGCGGCGTCTCGGTGCCGTTGCAACCGCCGGCCTTCTCGCAGCCGGCATCGTCTCGGTGCCAGCGCCCCAGCTCTCGATGGTTCGCGCTGTCGCCGACACACCGGTCGTCGTCGCTTCGAGCCGCGTCAGCGCGGGCGGCGTCCCGGCACCAGAGATCCGCGTCATTGGATCATCGATCCGCGTCTTCCTTCCGCGAACCGAGGGCGCAGGGGAACGCCGCGACTTGCACGGTCGTTCCGCATCGACCCCCGAGCAACGCCGGGACACGATGCAGGTGGGGAGTCGCAGGATCCTGCGGTCCAGTGATGGGTCGTATCGCGTCATGCTGCTCCCGGGTTCCGACGCTCTCCCGCCACCAACGCGGTAACCACTCGGATGTCCACGCGCGCTTGCCTCGTCCGCAAGTATTAAGAAACTAAGACTAACCCAACCTCTCATGATCAATCGACGGAAATTTCCAGGACTGACCGCGTGCGCCAGCGCTGCGGCACTCGTACTGTCGCTGGCCACCAGTGCGCACGCGCAACAGCAGCCGAATCCGGCGCCGCTGACGGAGGTGCAGGCCGCGGGCGTAATACGCGTCAAGGAAATGATCGAGGCGGTGAGCTCGGGGAATGACGCGACGATACGCGCCTATTTCGGTGCGCAGCTCGATCCGAACGGGGTAGTGAACGCCCTCGCTCGCTACCGTGTCAGCGGCGGATACGACCTCGTACGCGTGGAGCTTGTGCCGAGTCGTCCCGACCTCGTCGCGGGAATCGTCCGCAACAGGATTACCGGAGATGAGGAGTACCTCGCGGCCAGGATAGAGCCGCAGGCGCCACATCGAATCATCCTGTTCATGGCCCGCGCTCCGGACGAGGTGGCGGCCAGCTGGAAATTGAAACGGGTCACCTCCACCGCGGTGACCGAGAAGGATCGGCTCGAGGAAATCGGCTCCTATCTGAAGCGCATGGCAGACGCCGGGATCTGGTCCGGAGCCATTGTGATTGCTCGCGATGGCAAGCCGGTGTTCGCGCAGGCCCATGGCTACGCGGACCACGAGAAAAAGATTGCAAACACTCCCGAGACGCCCTTCCTCATCGGCAGCCTGAACAAGCTCTTCACGGGCCTCGCGATCGGTCAGCTCGTCGAGCGGGGGAAGCTCAGCTACGACGATCCCCTCTCGAAGTTCATCCCTGATTTCCCGGATCCGGAGAGCGCGAAGAAAATCCGGATCAAGCACCTGCTGAGCCACACCTCCGGACTGGCGCGGGAGGGCTCGCCGATCGGAGCCGACTCGAGCGAGCCTCCGACCACCGTGAAAGGGATGGTGGCCGCACTCGAGCGGAAGCCGCTCACCTTCGAACCCGGGACGAAATGGACGTACAGCAACATGGGTTTCCTGCTGCTCGGCCGCGTCATCGAGATCGCCACCGGCCAGGATTATTACGACTACGTGCTGAAGAACGTGTTCGCGCGAGCCGGAGCGACGAGCGTCGGGTTTCCCCTGTTTCCGAAGAACGGCGTGCCAGTGGCGCCGATGGCATATCCGTACGCGCCATCACATGACGCGGACGGTCGAATGCTCGTTGAAAGCCAGCTTGGCATGCAGCGGGGACGCGGCAGCCCCGCGGGGAGCGCGATCGTTTCGGGGCTGGACCTCATCAAGCTCTCGAATGCGATGAAGGACGGGCGGATCGTGCAGCCCGAAACGTTTCGCCTGCATTCCAGCGCGAAGCCCGAGCTGGGTTCGCCGAATTATGGCTACGGCTTCATCGCGGGACCGTATATGGGCCGTCCCTTCGTCGGGCATAACGGCCGTTCGTATGGCCAGTGCACCGAGTTCGGGGAGCTGCGCGACACGCCCTACACCGTCGTTGTTCTCTCCAATCTTTACGATTTGCGGTCGAACAGCTGGTGCAGGCAGGTCACCGAGCGGATCCTGCGGGTGTTGCGTCCGTCGTAGGGGGAACGCTCGACCCCTTTCGGTCTCCACAGTCAAGGGGAACGGCAGGAATGCGAGGATGCAGGAATACAGGAATAATCCAATGAACTATTCAGGAATTCCTGTATTCCCGGATTCCTCTTGCTGCTTGAACTGTGGAGCCTGGGACGGCGAGGGACCGTGGGCCTTGCGACGCTACTGGCCGCGCATGGTGATCGCCGGATCGATGCGCGCGGCGCGCGCCGCCGGCAACCAGCACGCAACAATGCCGATCGCCGCCATGATCCCGGCCACGAGACCGAGCGTCAGCGGATCGTGCGGCGGCACGCCGAACAGCAGCCCCTGGATCAGCCGTGAACCCGCCATCGCCGCCGCGATACCGACCACGAGGCCGGTGCCGAGGAGCACCCCGCCTTCCATGATCACCATCCGGAGGACGCGCGCGGAATCGGCGCCGAGGCTCATGCGGATGCCGATCTCGTTCGTGCGCGCGCTCACCGAGAATGCGAGCACCCCCGCGATGCCGACCGCGGCGATGATCACCGCGAGGAAGCCGAACGATGACACGAGCGCCGCGTTCAGGCGCCGCGGCGCGATGCTCTGATCCTTCACCTGGGCGACGGTGAGCACGTTCTCGATCGGGGCCGTCGGCGCGAGGGCACGTATCACCCGCGTCACGCTCGGGATGAGCGTCGACGCATCGGCAGTCGCACGGATGACGAAACCGCCGCCCCACGCCGGCTGCTGCGTGAAGGGATGGAAGACGACCGGCCGCGGTGCGGCGTCCAGCCCGCCGTCCTTCGTGTCACCGACGACGCCGACGATGGTGCTCCACTCGCCGCTGACGCCGATGAACTTCAGCACATCGCCAGTCCACGCGACGCGCTGTCCGATGGGATCGCGGCCTGGAAAAAGCTTTTCCGCGAGCGTCCTGTTGATGACGACCACGGGCTGCGACTTGTCCGTGTCCGTCGAGAGGAAGGAACGTCCCTGCAGCACCGGGATCCCGGAGGCGCTGAAGTACTGGGGATTGGCAGTGCGGAACTCCCCGCGCGGCTGTGCCTCGCCCGGTGCGACGGTGTATCCGTCCGCCTTGATGTCGAGCTGGAGTGTCTCGGTGCGCAGCGGCATCACCGACCCGATCCCGACTTCGCTCACGCCAGGCAGCGCGGCGATTTCCATGCGAACGCGCTCAAAGCGCGCCTTGCCGAGCGGCACCTCCATCGTCAGCACGTTCTCGGTCGTCAGGCCCGTCTTCACCTCCGCGAGCTCGAGCATGGTGCGCGTGAGGAGGCCGGCGCCGGCGAGCAGCACCACGGACACCGCCACCTGCGCGACCACGAGCCCACGCTGGAGTCGCTGCTTCCTCAGGCTCGCGCTGGAGCGGTTGGTGCCGGAGGCGATGAGCCGACCTATCGCCCCCTCGCGCGGGAGCACCGCGACGAACGACAGGAGTAGCGCGACGCCGAGCGAGATCAGCAGCGCGAAGCCGAGCACCGCCGCATCCAGCTGGATCTCGTTGGCGCGCGGGGAGTAGCGCTCCGCGAGCGATATGAGCAGGCGCATGCCCATGACGGCGATGACGAGCCCCAGCACCGCGCCCATTCCGGCGAGCACGAGGTTCTCGGCGAGCAACAGCTTCCGCAGGCGCGCGACGCTCGCACCGATGGCGGCGCGCACGACCAGCTCGTGCTCGCGGCGCACGGTGCGCATGAGCGTGAGGTTCGCGACGTTCGCCGCCGCGATGACGAGCACGAACGCGGCCGCGCCCATGAGGAGCCAGAGGGTGAGTCGCGCGCGTTCGCCGAGCACTTCCTTGAACGGGGAGACGGTGACGCGATAATTCGAGTTCGTGTCGTACGCATCGGGATGGTCGGCCTGCACCCTGGTGCGGATAGACGCAACCTCGGCGCGGGCGTCGGCAATGCTCTTGCCCGGCGCGAGGCGCGCGACCACCTCGGTCATGCGGTGCGTGCGTCCCTGGACCATCAACGCGCTCGTGTGATGCGGGCTGAACGCCATGTTCAGCAGCGCGTCGAAGCGGCTGGGGAAGAATGGCGCCGGCTGCACGACACCGATGATCTTCGCTTCGCGCCCGCCCAGCTTGGCGAGGCGTCCCAGTACTCCCGGATCGCCCCCGAAGTGCTTCATCCAGAACTCGTGCGTCAGCAGCATCACTGGCGCCGCGCCAGTCCCGTCGTCCTCCTCGCTCAGCGGCCGGCCGATGACGGTCGAGAGCCCCATCACCTCGAGGTAGTTCCCCGTCACGAGGCCGACGCTGATCCGGAATGCGTCGGTCTCACCGACCAGCGTGAGGTTTCCGGGGGAGTACTCGGCGATTCCCTGGAACGACGGCGCGCCCGAGCGAAAGTCGTTGATCTCCGGCACGGAGAACTGGACGTTCTCGCCGCCCGGCCCGTTCACCGATTGGCGCAGGTAGACCAGGCGCTCGCCGTCGCGATGTGGCAACGGCTTGAGGAGCACGCCGCGGACGACGCTGAAGATCGCGGTGTTGGCGCCGATCGCGAGGCCCAGCGTCAGCACGACGGCGATCGTGAACCCACGGGCGCGGGCGAGGGAGCGGAGGGCGTATTTCACATCATTGAGCATGGTATGCATCCCCGTTTGGCCGAGAGAGTGGCCGCCGACTGACCCAGACAACCGGAACCTGTCGCAGGCTTCGAGCGACTTCAACGTGTTGGCCGCTCCGCCAGAGTAAGGATTCCATCACGAAGTGCGAACGCAACTCTTACAGAAGCAGCTATTGACTGGCACTCAACTCCGACGGGGCAGCCTCAGCCTGGCTCCACCGTTCAAGGAGGCAACAGGAATGCGAGGATGCAGGAATACAGGAATCCGGAAATAGCTATTCCTGCATTCCTGAATTCCCGGATTCCTCCTTGTCCTTGAACTGTGGAGTGTTAAAGAACTGTCGTCAATTTGGCCTGCTGCCGAGACATATAGGTATGGAACACACACACATCCTGCAGAAACGAGAGCAACCACCCCGCAAAAAGGTGCGACCTCTCCTTTCGGGGTGTTCAATCGGCTTTACAGACAGGGGGCGTCGCTTCGAAGGAACGAGGCGTCGCCCGTGAGAAGGTCAATGCAGCACGCAATGTGGAAAGAGTTGCACGTCACGGGCACGCAGTCGCATGTGACGGGCAATGCGAGACATACGCAGTACCCGAAGAACGCTTCATCTGCAGTGAAACGGGCTTCGGCGAACCCGGACGCGGGTTCAGCTCCAGCGCAGGCGACGGCGTGCGAAGGAGCATGCAGGACGACGCAGGAGACCGGGGTGTCGATCGCATGCAACCCTCGTTCAACTGTGTCGCAATCACGTTCGAGGTTGTGGTAGCGCGCTGCAACCAAGGACCAATGCAGTTCAACCATGTGAAGTCATCATCCAACCGTGGAGAAATCCACATCATCAAGGAGGTAGTGAAGTGAATGCAACACAAAGCAGCGCGCTCCAGAGTTACCGCAGGGTGCGGGACTTCCTGAACGCGCATCAGCCGGCGGACATGCCCGCGGGATTTGCAGCACCCGTCGCGGAGCTGGACGCCGTCCTCGCCGAGCTCTCGCGCTGGGCGCAGCAGCAGAACACCAGCATCCGCGCGGGGCTGTCGGAAGTACGACGGCAGCGGGCGTTGCGGGATGACCTGTGGACCAACCACATGCTTCCGCTCTCGCGACTGGCACGCGAGATCTTCGGAGTGCCCGGAGTGGATGCCGCGCTCCGCTTGCCGAAGCGCAGCGCTGACAACGATCGTGTGCTCGCGACGGCGCACGGCATGGCGAACGCTGCGGAGAAGGAGCGGGACACCTTCATCCGTCAGGGTATGCCCGACACGTTCGTCGCCGCGTTGCGCGCCGCAGCCAGTGCGCTGGAACAGGCACTGGGCGCGCGCGTGGAATCCCGGCGTGAGCGGGTGAAGGCCACCACGGCGGTGGCCGATCAGGTGAAGCGTGGGAAGCGCGCCGTGCGCATGATCAACGCGCTCATCGCGCCGAAGCTGGCAGGGGCGCCGGAGCTCCTGGCGGCGTGGAAGGACGCCAGGCGCTGGAGCACCGTTCGTGCTGGTGGAACGGCGGTGCCGCCGGCGCAGCCCGAGATCGTGAAGGTCGCGTAATGCGAGGGAAGGGCGCCCGGATGACGTCGGTCCGGGCGCCTGACGGCATGCGGATGCCTCTACGTGATGCTGCGCTGCGGCCGTCGCGCGGTTCACCATCTCGACTCGATCGTCTGCGTCGCGTTTGAGGAGAGGCGATCGAGCAGGAGTCGCCATCCACTTCGGAACCCGCAGCGGCGTAAGCGCCGTCACTCCAACAAGGAGGCGCCATGAAACGCGGAGGCGGAGTCCACAGTGCCGGCCGATGGAGAGGGCCGGCAGGGTTGGTGCAACAAGCAGGACGGGGAGATCCTGTCCCGGCACCGCTTGAAGGAGGTGGCGGTTGCCGCGGGACGTGCGCTCGCCAGGCAGTTTCAAGGTGAGCACACCATCCACAACGAGGATGGGGAGATCGCCGGGAAGAACTCCTACGGGAACGACCGTGTCCGCCGCGGGCTGACCCGCGGTGAGCTCCTTCTACGAGGAGGTCGTGTGCAGCAGGAACAGCAGGGAGGGGAAGTGTCTGGGCGTCCGCGCGGGATGCAGGCGCTGGCCGGTGCCGCGATCGCCATCATCGGCGTGCTTGCGGCGGCGAATCCAACGAGCGCGCTGCTGAAGGCGCTCGCTGAGGCCGTGCCCCAGCTGGCGGCGACGCTGCCGACAGTGATCACGGCATGTGGCGCGATCGTCACGGCGTTGTCGCAGCCGCCGGAATTAGGCGGTCGGCGCTCGAAGTAGAGCGTCAGGGATGGAAGACGGCCCAGTGCTGCAGCATCGGGCCGTCTGTTGGCATTGTCCCTATGAGCCTTGCTCCAGATGTCATAAAAGCCGATCTCGAATGTCATAAAACGCTATAATATGGATAATTATCATCAAGATAGATTTGCGCTCCCCGATGTGGACAGATGCGCTTCAACGAGTCGAGGAGGTTCTTTGTGCGACCAAACGGAACGGCTCCCGATTCCGGTGACTTCCTTACCGATCCACAATGGCTGGCGATTGTAGACGCCTTGCGCCTGTCCGGGCGCGAGACTGACTTGCTCCGCCTAGCCATCCGCGACGATAGTGTCGTAGCGATGGCGGCGTCGCTCGGCATTACCCAGAACACGGTTCATACACACCGCCAGCGCCTCTTCCGCAAACTTGGCGTGGCAAGCTTCAGTCAAGCACTTGTCGTGCTCTTCAAATGCCATGTGCAACTCGAGCGAGCCGCGCATCAACGAGAGCGACTGCGCCAGGTGTCGGCGTCACCTCCATCGATGACACCTGAATAGGCGAATTGACGTATCTGAAGCCGCCCTTATTATCGACGGCCGCAACGCTATATCGATACGTCCTCCGTCAGCGTCAATCCAATGTTAGCAACTAAGCAGTCCGCCTCCGACAAGATCGAACGAGCGATTTCGCTCGCGCTTGCCGTGGCGGCTCTTGCCATCGCGGCGGTTGTGGTAAGACGCGAGTTCTTTCCTTCAGTGGCTCCTACGAGTAATCGTCCAGTCCCAGTGTTCAAGGATGACTGGCGTGAGTTCCGCAAGGCCGGGATCGCATTCGATGGAAGCGCGGGCGCACCCGTCGAGATAGTGGAGTTCGGCGACTTCGAGTGTCCAGTCTGTGCTGCATTTGAACCAACATTACAGGCCGTGACCTCAAAGTATGGCGATCAGATATCGCGCGTATTTGTACACTTTCCGATACCGGGGCATCGGTTCGCGCGGCCGGCAGCGCTAGCAGCTGAGTGTGCGCATCAGCAGGGAGCTTTTGCCGCTATGAAGGCGGTCTTATATGCGAGGCAGGACTCCTTCGGCTTGAGGCCATGGACCAACTTCGCGCGCGAAGCAGGTGTCGCAGATTTGGCGCGATTCGATGCCTGCGTGGCTGCCCCGGAGAGCGGTGAGCGCATCGATAAGGGCTTCGCTCTCGCAGAGCGACTAGGATTTCGCGGAACACCCACGATCGTGTTAAACGGATGGGCGATAAACGGAATTCTTGGGGAGTTGCAGCTCGCTCAGGCGATTGATGCGGCCCTGAATGGCAAGGGCCCACCTGGCTCGGAATAGGAAGAAGACTAACAAACAGGAGGAGCACGTGACTGTCCGCCGCAAGGTCGTTCTTCGCGCCTTAATGGTCGCAACACTCGCAACGATCGCACTAGCGACAGCACCGTCCGCGGGCGCTACCACGAACGGTGGCTGTACAGATCTCTGTTGGTATAGCTGCAACTATGCAACGTTGTGTGAGACGCAAGGCGGGGGCTGCGTGACTGGTGCCTGTCTATATCCTGGCACGTCGGGTCCGTGTGCGCCGTACGCCGAAGTATTGTGCGCCTTCGTGGAGTAGGGCTTAACCATCGCAGCAGTACTAGTGAGCCTCATACAACAAAGCCTTGGGAGATTATTCATGTCACCCGCACGCCGGTTGCTCCTGAGAAGTGTGGTAACGATAATGATCGCGGTAATCGCTTTAGTTCAAGCGCCTAAGACGGCGCGAGCAGCAATGCTTGGCGGCTGTGGCGAAACGACCCTGTGCTGGCACGACTGCAGCATGGGTCCGACAATGTGCAATTCACAAGGGGGCGAGGGTTGTGCCGCTGTGATCTGCATGTACTTCGGCGGATGCTCGAATTACGGTCCATACGTAACAATCGGATGTGGTGCAGTCGAGTAGGTTCTGGGTAGCGCTACTTCTCCTGTCATTGCCCGGTCAGGAGCCCCGGCGGACCCAAGGTCGGCGCATATTGCAGGTCACGTGTTCTGGCATCGTCGCAGGGAAGGATCATCTCCAGCTGTTGCAACACGCAATCCGTGTTGGAGGCATCTTTCGGCAGGGGAAGGAGCCATCTAGTCGCGAAATACATCCCATTGGGGAGCTCTTTCCCTCAATGGACTTGCCGAACATTACTACCCACGGCTCGGCAGAACGTCTGGATGTAATGGTCGTAATAGACGTTCACGTGGATGCTGCGTTAGCGCCATTCAAAGCAGACATTGAAGCGATCGTGCGGAAGCGCACGGGCGTCGTAGCGTATAATGTGCGAAAGGAGAGTATCCGGGCGGTCGAGCGCCTAGTCAATTCATCCGTTGCCAAGCGTCTCTTGTCGGAGCCCCGATTCAAGGCGGGCGACCGGTTGGCGATCGCTTATATGGTGATAGACTTCGACAGTATCGGGATTGGCGCATTTAGCCCTACAGCCGTTGACTCCACTATGAGGGTCGGACGCTTCGGAGGTTTTAACGTCGACATCCAATACTCTTGCAAGGGCTTGTCGATCTTGCCAGGAAGTGGCGCGTTGCGAAGTTTTAGGCTTCATGAAATCGTATCCGCCCGCGAAGCCAACAGATTCGAGCTGCGACCTGCTCCACCGGAGTGGACGGTTGTGCCAGCAGTACCTAGGAGGCGATAGCGTACCAGGCGGAACATCCAGCATACGGGATTGAGTGTTGTCTTCTCGCCCGGTAGACGATGCGCTTTGGGAGATGCGCTATACCGCCCGGTCGTTCCGGACCGCGCCCTCATTTGTCGTCCTTGTGGTACTGACACTTGCGCTGGGCGTTAGCGCCAATGGAGCGGTGTATTCACTGCTGGACCGGCTGATCCTGGGTACTCCCTCGGGAATATCCAATGGTGCACTCGTGAAGCGGATCCATCAGACGTTTCGATCGCCATACTCCAGCGATCGCCTGACCCGGGATGCGTTCTCCTATCGCGAATGGGAGGATCTCGACCGCGCACTGGCACCGGGGCAGATCGCCGCATTGGTTGATGCACCCGCTTCCATCGGCGACGCCGACGCCCAACAGCAACGCATTGGGTTTGTTCTTGGTGACTACTTCGGGGTGCTTGGCGTGCGGCCAGCATTAGGCCGACCTCTGCACGCAGAGGAGACGCAGCTTGGCATTCCCGTAGCGGTCATAAGCCACAACATGTGGAAGAGCAGGTTCGGGAGTGCTGCCGACCTACAAGGACAACTGCTTGTTGTGGGCGGTACCCAGTTCCGCATCGTAGGTGTCACACCAGCAGGATTTCATGGCACTGGTGTAAATGCCGTGCACGCGTGGGTGTCATTCAACGCGCCCGGCAATCCGGCGGACCGCCCGGGAACCCGCCGCAACGTGCGCGACCTTCGCCTGTCCCTGATCGTGCGATCCAGCTCCCGACGCGAGCTGGCCACCATCGAAGGCAAGGTTGACCAGGTCCTCCGCGCGCTGAACGCGACCCTCGATCCCGCCGCATCGGTGAAGCTGGCCGGGATTGGTGAGCGCATGGACGCGGGGAGGGTCGCGATGGCGCTCCCCGCAACCGCCGCCCTGATCGGCGCGACAATGGCGATACTCCTCATGGCGTCCGTCAACGCGGCGATGCTCATCCTCATGCGTGCCACGCGCAGGCGGAAGGAGACCGCGATCCGGTTTGCCCTCGGCATTTCCCGCCGGCGCTTGCTGATGCAGATAGCCGTCGAAGCCCTGTTCATCACAGCCATGGTGGTGGCAGTAGCGCTGCTGGCGACCTTCTGGAGCGGCAGCGTGCTGCGCCAACGCCTGGTGCCAGATGTGGACTGGGGTTCATCCCCCGTGAACGTTCGGGTGAGCATCGTGCTTGTCGTCGTCGGCGTCGCCGCGGGTGTTGCCGCGGCAGCGGCTCCTGCCTGGCTGGCGTTGCGGAATCACGTGTGGGAAGGACTCCGCGGAGGCAGCCGATCTGGCAGGACGGGAAATCGTGTGCGCGACAGCCTGCTGGGGCTTCAGGCCGCGCTCGCCGTGCTGCTCCTGACAGGGGGCGCGATCTTCCTGCAAAGCCTGAGGAACGTCACGGCAATGCCCACAGGGTACGACGCAGGCGAAGTGATGGTCGCATCATCTCCAGCGGCGCTCACATTCGGAAATGCTGATAATGGGACGTCAGAGCGTGTCCTGGCACTGCAGCAGGCGCTGTCGGCGCACCCCGGAGTGGAAGCGGCGGCAGTGACGCTGAGCATGCCGGTGCTCGCCGTGAATTTTGCTGCGATGTTTCGCCCCAATGGGGATTCGCTTCCTTCCTCCCCGACAGGACCGCCGACGATCACGGTGGCATCGCCAGAATTTCACCACGTGCTGGGCATCAAGGTCATTCGCGGACGTGCGCTTACCGCACTCGACGCGTCAGGGAATCAGCCCGTGATCCTGGTCAGCCGATTCGCCGCGAGAACCCTGTGGCCCGGGCAGGATGCCGTTGGCCAGTGCCTCATCGTGTTCCGGAAGCAGAGTCCCTGCAGATACGTCGTCGGTGTCGTCGATGACATCAGCTCGCTGAAGATCTTCGAGCCGCCGTCCATCCGCATTTTCGTGCCCCTCGCCCAGGTTTCTCCCCCCTATGACAACCCCACCGTCGTCCTGGTTCGAACCCGGCCGGGCTTCCACCGTGAGGTGCTCGCGACACTCCAGGGTGCGGTTGCGCGCGGCGAAAACCGGAGCACTGGGTGGCGCATCGACCGCTTCGGCGACCTTTTTCGACACGAGCTCCAGCCATTCCGAACGCGCGCCACACTGTTCTCGGTGCTTGCTATTCTGGGAGTGACGCTGGCGGCAATCGGGATGTACGGCAGCGTCTCGCAGGTGGTGAGCGAGCTCACGCCGGCAATCGGAATTCGGCGCACGCTCGGCGCCGACGCTTTCCACGTCGGTCGTCTCCTCGTGCGGCGAGCCGTGACACCGGTATTCATGGGTGCCAGCGCCGGATTCGTCATCTCGGTGAGTCTCGCGGCGTGGCAGACCACGTCGCTCTATAACACGTCGAGCGCGCATCCAGGCGTGATCGCCTCCGTCGCGGCCATGCTCCTCCTGGTTACGCTGATCGCCTGTGCCTTGCCGTTCAGAAGAGCGCTCCGAGTCAGTCCCCGTACAGTCCTCGCCGCCGACTGACGCATTTGCCGAGTACGAAGCAAATTGGCAGAGTGGCGTCACTGTGATTCATCCGAAACGGAGATAAGAGTCCGGAAATGATCCGTTGGATTCAGCTGATGGCACCGGTACCTGCGCTCGTTGTAGGGACGTTAGTAATGCGTCATGAGGGCATTGGTTTCGCGCTATCGGGCTTGAATCTCATTGTCGGAGGGGTAGCGCTGGTGGTTTGCGCTCTTTGGAAGCCCAGACGCGAGAAAACGTCGCGGCATCCGCTGCCCCTTGCAGCGCTGGGACTCGTACTCCTCGCGGCGACCTTCCTTCATGCGGGACTCATGGGAGTTCACCGCTGGGTTCCACTCGGACCTCTGAGTCTCTATGCGGGTGCGATCGCCCTGCCGATGGTGATCATCGCCGCGGGCGAACTGCTAGGCGGGAGTAAGCGCGCGATCTCCGGTGTTCTGCTGGTCACAGCGACGGCGGGAATCCTCGTAGCGCAACCTGACGCAGCGCAGGCTTCCGGGCTCGCGGCAGCGTTCGTTGTACTGATCCTTGCAGTCCCTGGTCTGATGCGGGATCGCGCTGTGGCGCTGGGCTCAGCCCTGGTTATCGGGCTGGCAGTTGTCTCGTGGTTCCGTCCTGATCCGCTGGAGCCCGTGCCGCATGTCGAAGGAATCCTTCTCATGGCCCGGACCGCCGGTATGCCGTGGCTCGTGGCGGCGATATTGTCCCTGGTCCTGCTCCCTCTACCGTTCCTGATAGGGAGAGCTGGACTGACTTCGCCAACGGCACGCGCACTTGGCGTGTACTTCGCAGGATGCGTCCTGGTTGCCCTTATCCGCAACTATCCTTTCCCGCTGCTGGGGTTCGGGGTCGCGCCCGTCATTGGATATTTCCTCGCCCTCCACACTGTTCTTCGGCACCCTGAGGCCGAAGCGTCGGGATACAGTATCTGAGCCCATCCTGCGAGGGTCCTCGCCTATGTCGGTGATCAAGGCACTCGATCCGTGGATGTCGCGGGACCGGGCCAAGCTGATGCCAGTTCGCGCTCGAATTGGGCAGGAGGGATCCCGGCGAATGCCGTGAACTCATTGACGAGATGTGCCTGGTCGCTGTACCCGTGAACAAGCGCAAATTGCGACCAAGGCAACGGTCCGCGAGTGTTGATCCCACGTGCCGCACGATCGAAGCGCACCAGGCGGGAGTACGTTTTCGGGCTGACCCCGACGTGCTCGAGAAATGCGCGCTCGAGTTGACGCGCGGACAGGTTCGTCTCGCGGGCCAGCGCGTCGATCCGCCTCTGACCGCCCGCTGCCCGGATCGAGTGAACGGCACGCGCAATCACTGGCGGAACCTCTCGGGACGCGCGGAGGCGGAGCAGGGCATCGCCAATCCCGGAAAGAGCGCGATCGTGGGTGGTCGACAGTATCCGGTCTTCCATTGCGATCGCGGTCGCACCCACGATGTCCTCGAGGAGGACGATGCGTTCACCAATGACGCGGGCAGGCACACCAAGCAGCGCCTGCACGCCAGCAGGAAGGAGCGACGCGCCAACGACATGCCTCGAGCCGGAACTGCGAACGAAGAAACTCCGCAGTGTCGATCCGACGACAAAGCTGCGATGCGGCGGAGCGACAATCTGCGCACTCCCCTCGCCCAGCGACGTATCGCTGGCATAGACGACGATGTCGACGCAGCCGTTGGGAAGAATGCGCATGCGCGTGTCGGTACGCACGGGAATGCGCATCGACCAGAGACACGCGACGAAGCGTGCCAGCGCCTGCGGCGGCGGCGCTTCGACATACGACTGACCCGGTCGACTCACCTGCATGTCGGATTTTTCCAATACGAGCCCCGAGCGCCTCGTTGATTCTTATCTACGACTGAATAGCGCCTCGACAAGTGGCCCCCGCCACACTCATCGCTCAACAGCCAGCAAGGAGAGGATCCGTGCCCGTCCCATCATATTCCCTGACCGCACTCGCGCCTGTGCTCATCGTGGATGACGTAGGTCCATCGGTGGAGTTCTGGACCGACCGCCTGGGATTCGCGACGGAAAACGAGGTGCCCGGGCCGGACGGAAGTCTAATCTTCGCCAGCGTCAGGAAGGATGAGGTCGAGATCATGTACCAGAACCGCGCCAGCGTGATCGCCGACGATCCCAGGTCGGCGTCGGAGCTGGTGGGCCGCAGCGCAGCGCTCTTCATCACCGTTCCGTCTCTTCGCGACCTCGCCGTCATCGAGCGGCAGGTAGAAGGAGCTCCCGTGGTCAAGGCGCGGCACGACACATTTTATGGGACCACAGAGTTCTACATCCGCGAGCCCGGAGGGAACGTCGTCGGTTTCTCAGCCCGAAAGTGACTGGCACCTCATGCTATTGAATCCATCCAGGTGTTCCGGTGGGTGACGCCATTCCCCTGGACGCCCGATGCGAGCGACGCGGCCGTGCCCCCCATGAAGAAGGCGCGACTACCGCTCGCCGATCCGGCGGCCTGCGCGTGCACGGGAGGGGACACTGCTCCGACCGCGAGAAGGGCTGTCGTCAGAAGTCGAGTCACACATTACCCACTGCACAGAGGAATCGTTGGCGGCGGCAGGGACGCAGGATAGCGCATGCTTCCCCACCGTGAACAGCAGCAGTCATCCCCGCCGAGCACGGATTGTCCCAAAATCTCGGCGACACTGGTTGCGTTCAACCTTATTCCGGCATGATCACGAATGCTCGTTACTGCGCGTCACCCCACGCCAGATGCGCCGCGCGCACGGTGCCGGCGTTGCGGACGATCGTGCTGGCAGCGATGCTTGTGACCGGTCGCGTCTCACTCCTGCAGGCGCAGTCGACCGGCGACGACCTTGTCGCGCGGCTCGATTCCGCCACGCGTGCCGGACTGCAGCGAGACAGAATCGGCGAAGCTGCATTTGTCGTGGTGCGTGGTAACAGCCGCATCGCCCGCGGTTTCGGCACCACGCGCGGTGGGGAGCCGGTGGATCCCGCCGAAACCCTGTTCGGGCTTGCCTCGACCACAAAGTTGCTGACCGCGCTCGCCGCCGCGCGCCTGGTGGGCTCCGGAGCGCTCGACCTCGACGCCCCCATTGCCCGGTACCTCACCCCATCGCCGCTGCTGAGTGACGGACGTCTCGATGGCGTGACCATGGCCATGCTGCTGACACACTCGGCTGGATACGACGATCCCACCGTCGGATCAGCGGCCACCACGGCAAGCGCGCGCATTTCGCTGGAACGTTATCTGGACAGACACCTGCGGCCTCCTGACGTGCAACCGGGGATGGTGGCCTCGTATTCGAACATCGGCTACGCGCTGGCCGGGCACGTCCTGGCGAGGATCGCGGGCGCGCCGTACGAGCGGGTCGTGGATTCCCTGGTGCTCCAGCCGGCGGGTCTCGCGCACACGAGCGTTGAGCAACCGCTCCCCGGAAACCTCGAACAGTTCAGGGCGCGAGCGGCGTTCCAGGGTTCCGACGTGCCGCGACTCTATTTCAACGACGCGCCCGCCGATGCGGGATTCGCGACCGCTAATGACATGGGCCGGTTGCTATCGTCGCTGGTGCTGCCGTCTTCCGCGAGCGACAGCGCGCTCGCGGCGCGCGCGCTGGCCCTCCTGTTCCGCAACCATCCGGACTTGCCGGGGAGCACGATGGCATTCCGGCAGGGCAACACACTTCCAGCGTCGTATCTGCACGGTGGAAGCTGGCAGGACTACGCAAACGTCGTGGTAATCGTGCCCACGCGGAACGCCGCATTCTTCGCGGCATTCTCCAGCCGCAGCGGTGGCCGGCTTGGGCGTGAATTGACGACACTGTTCACCGACGCGCTCCAGGCGACGCCCGCGCCGCCGTATAGCGCGGAGACGCCGGCGGTGCCTGACTGCCGGGACATCCGCGGCTTTTACCGTGACATGCGACAGTCGCACGCCAGCGTTGCCCGACTCGGGATTCTCACCGGCAATGTTCGTGAGCTCCGCGTCGTCGCGACGGAAGAAGGGTTGGATGTCAGCGGGCGAAAGTATCGGCGCACCGCACCCACGACATTTCGGGACAGCGCGGGCGCCGTCGGGCTTCGATGTGATGGTGACCGCGCCATCTTCCTGTTCCGCAGCGAGTCACCCACGACGTCCTTCAGGAGGGTGCCTCGCTGGCAGAACCGGACACTGCTCGCGCTCGCATTGATTCTGAACTGGACACTGCTCACCATCCTCGGCTCGGCCGAGCTGCGCTCCTGGCATCGCAGGCGCAAGCTCGGGGCGCAGTCCCCGTCCGGCGTCGCGCGGCCGCTCGCGGCCGTGGGGATATCGATTTATGTCCTGGCCGTGGCGCTCGCTCTCGCGACTGCGGACCAATGGGCGTTTCAGTTCGGCATCCCCACGGCGCCCAGAACCATCCTGAGTTTCTCCTGGTTCCTGATACCAGCCGCCATCGTTGCTGTGGTTGGCACGGTACCCCTGCTGGCCTCACCGGCAGGCGGGCGTCGCATCCGCGACAGCATCGTGCCGGTCGCGACCTGCGTCCTGCTGATCACGATGCTCGCCCAGCTGGAGTTCTGGAACCTGATGCCGATGTGGCGACTGCTCACAAACTGAGGCGAGGTGGCCTGGGACACGCGCCTGGGCTGGATCCAACAAGTCGTGTCGGCACAGCCTTCAGGGTGCGTGTCATGGAGCGATGACAAGCACGACCGACATTACCAGGGCGCCGACGAGATGAAAGCTGGCACTGATCCAGAACAACCGCGCCGGCCGGCGCTCATATCCAATCGCCGCTGCGCCAGTAGTGAACGTGAATCCTACCCACGCAACCAGGGCAATGGCCATGGCGTGAACCGGCGTGGTTGCACCCGCGGCTCCGATGAGCCAATTCAGGGCGGCCGCCATGACGATGTTGAGGACCAGGTCGGCCACGAGTGCCTTTCCCATCGTGCGCGTCATCTCATCCTGCGTGATCCCAACACCGCGGAGGTAGGGTCGTAGAAAGAGGATGGGCGAATACCAGAGCCAGCCCAGCAGAAACTTGGCGAGGGCGGCAAGAACGATTGCCAGGATGTTCATGTCGGTTTCCTGGGGAATGGCGCATGGACCAGAAGGGAAGTTCGGCTTCAAAACGAAATAGACCTGCCCGCGCGCGAATCGCCGCGTCTTGGGGATGTTCCGTTCCGACGAGGGACAAGGCGCTGACATGGTCCGGCGATCACTGGCTTGCGGCGACACGGGAACTATCCGCACACCGATCTCGCGGGTGCGCTGCGCCACGGAATAGGCCAGTACGCCATAGAGGCCCGGCAGCGTCGCGAGCATCGCGAATGCCGCTCCCAACGTCGTGATCATACACCAATCCCCTACTGACCGGACGTGGAAGGTCGACAGTCAGAATGGCGGAGAAGTGCTGATCGCTGCACATCCCACGAGTGAACGTATCGGCCCGCGCGACTTGTGAACGCCAGCGTAACGAACACAAACTGCTGTCTACACAGGGAGCCATTTATGAAGATCAGCAGAGCAGTGAAGTCGGCCGTGATTCTGACGTGCCTCGCAGGTGCCGTGATCCTCGGTGGAGTGGCCGGATGCGCGCCCCAAGGTCCGACGACGCCTTCGCGCAGCGACACGTTGGACAACGATACAGGTGGTAGTGGTGGTGGTAGCTCCGGAGGTGGAGGAGGCGGGGGGTGGCTGCGGAGCGGTTGATGCGATTGACCAGATCGCTGGCCGCTCAATAGCTCCGTAGTCTGCCGCCCCATAACACCCGATCGACACCCGCCTCAAACTGTCGATCGCAGCCGCGAGTACGGTGTGAACGCGCGGAGCGATGTGGGATCCCTGAGCGTCCGCGGTGGAACTCACGATGGCCCCGCAAGCCATGACGTGGAGAGCCCTGGCGAAAGTGGGGCATTCTGCAGGATGTACGCAGCTAACAACGACCGATGCTGAGGGATCATCCGTGACGAAGGACGTTCGCAAATCCACACTACGATGCACGTGCATGGTGCTGTGCATTCTGTGCCTCCCGTTCGGCACAACGAGCGGTCAGGCGCGTATCAGTTATGCAATACAGGCCGACTATGAAGCGAGCCAGCGAACACTCCGGGGAACACTGCGCGCGACCGTGCCTCGGTCGATTCTCGATACGGCGGTGCTCCTGCGGACCGGTCGCTCAACCGTCGTCACGACCGTCCGGATGGGCGGGCGAGAAGTGCCGTTCCGGAATGGGGCGGATAGTGTGTCCCGCTGGTATCTCATCCGACTCGATGGTCGCTCCGGGGTTGTACTGGATCTGGCGTTCAGAACGATCGTCGACAGCTCCACGCAGGGCTTGGGATATGGGCTCTTCAACGCTGGATCCATCGACAGCCGCTGGTATCCCTCCGTCCACGTGGAGTCCGTCGCACAGGAGTACGCAGATTTTGACGTATCGATCACTTACCCGGCGACATACGAAATGCTCAGTGGCGGAGTGCGCGATACTGCGACGCTGGGTGTAAAGCGCCGAGCGCATCACGTGCTTCCGGACGTCGAGGGAATGCCGCTCGCTATCGGGCGAGGCTTCAGGGTCACAACGGCAACGCGCGAAGGGGTGCAGATCAACGTCTTCGATCGAGTGTCGCCGGACAGCGCCATCGGCGATCTCGTCATCCCCACCGCAGCGGCCATCGCGTGGTACACTCGCAACCTCGGCTTCTTCCCTTACGGCGCCGTTGGCATACTGCCCGGCTTCGCGACCGCAAGCGGTGGGAACGCCATGCCCGGGATGTTCATGATCCATCGAGTGTACCGTGGACCTGAATTTCTTATCGAGATGGCTGCCCACGAGCTCGGGCACTTCTACTGGGGGCATGGTGTCCTGGGAGAGGGAGGACCCGGTGATTACAGCTGGCTGATGCTCGGCAACGGGATCTGGACAGACCACTTGTACATGGCGGAGCGAAAGGGAATCCCTTTCAATCACTACTGGTACGTCCCCGACCTCTTTCAGAATCCCGAGCGGGTTCTCATCGCCCAGGCGGCATCACACGAACAGCGCCTCGGTCTTGGCCCGGCTGAACGGTCACGAATTACTACCGACTATGGTGGCTTCATCTCGCACGCAAAGGCCGCAGTGGGCATTCAGTTGTTGGCACAACGACTTGGTGTGAACCGTTTTCTCGAGCTTCAGCAGGCACTGTTGCGCAAGTACTGGCATCAGCCGCTTTCGCCTGAAGTCTTCGCGCTTGAACTGGAGCAGGCCGGCCTCCCAGATGCACAGCAATGGGTCGCGCTATGGCAACGCGGCGACGCGCGAATTGCTTACCAGGTGGAGTCCGTTCGATCCATCATCGAAACGCCATTCACGTATCAGATTCGCGTCGGACGCGTCGGGACCATCTCCTATCCATTCGATGTGGTGGTCCGGGGAGCCAACGGCGATTCCGTCGCGGTGCGCGTGCAAGGGAGGGGCATGGATACGGTGAATGTGTCGCTGAAAAGTACAATCGCCAAAATTGAGCTCGATCCCGCAGGCGACGTGCTGATGTGGGGCAGCGACAATTGGCGCGTGCGAGGCGCGGCAGTACGCGCCATGCTCGCCTCAGGCGCAGGTTCTGCAGCGATTCATGCCGCGCTGGGGCACATCCGCACATTTCCGAACGACTCGCTGACCCGTTCCGCATTGGTTGTCAGGTTGACCAGCACCGGAATGCATGGGGAGGCCCTCTCAGTTGCGGGTGCCCCGGAGGGATTTCTCCATTGCAGGTCAAGAGCAACCTGTCGAGCACTTCTTGCCGTCGTCCGTAGTCGCTGGGCAATGGGCGATCACGCTGGCAGCCGCCAGCTGCTCGACCATGTGCGAGCCGAGGCGCTCGTCCATGGCGCTCTTGGTGATCTCCGGCTAACCGCTCGAATGATGCAATAGCATTGGGGTGGCTCTTCGGCCGTGGCTCCACCATCGATAATGCTCGAGGAACGGCGACGATCGGCGACGTGATATGCGTTCCCGCAGGGGACAAGCGCACGGTCGCCCGACCAAGTCCAACAGGAATCTTCAAACACGCACCGAGCGGATCAGTGTGATGTCCTGCGCATGTTGCTGAACAGCCGCGACGTCGCGGCCGCGAGGAGTCCCTGGCTCAGGGACACAGTGAAAGTCGCAGTCGCCAGACCCTGCTCCGCGCGCATTTCTCTCCGAATCAGGTAGTCAAGCCCTACGGCGGCGACGCTACCGGCAATGGACCCGATCGCGGCACCAACAACGGATGGGTTGGTGCCGCGACTCCGACCGACGATGACTACCCCGGCCGTGGCGAGTGCGGCCGCGCCGGCGACTGCCGGACCGGGTACACCTTCCTGGCAGCTCACGAGGTCATGTTCACCTAAGCAGCCGGGAATCGTCTGGGAAAGAGCCAGGTATCCGATCGCAGCTCCGACGACTCCACCTAAAGCCTCGCTCACAAACACGGCACGCAGCGCTGGGCTGGGGGTTCGCTGTGCCATGCCGTCGGTCGGAAAAATGGACAAGGTAGCGATAAGAACAAGGACTACAGCTCGCATTGACGATCGTGGCAGCGCCACGCCTCCAGAAACGGGTAATGGCCATGAGGTGCCGGCGGCAGCGCGACTGCCATGCCTCCGTCAAATACTTAAACCATTCCGGGCCAAATACGGTCACTATCCTGGGATCCACAGCGCTACGCGAGCGCCCGCCGGACCGGCCTTGAGATCATTGACAATCAGCGCCGGCTGGTCAAATCCGTCAGAAACAACATTGCCGTGCTGTCGCCGACTTCGATGCGCATCGGCGTCCACTCGCCTGCGACGAGATCAGGATAGGATTCGTACACGCCAGGTTGCTCGCGACGAAGCCGCTGCCATGGATACCCGGGCATGGCGATATACTGAGTTGCGTGATTGCGGCGAAGTTGGTCCTGGGCCCGTCCGTTGGTGGGGCGAAGGTAGAAGGCGCGAAAGGCTGCAGCATCATCGGACACATGGAACGCCATACCCACAAAGCCGCGCAGCGAACTATCGGCGCCCGCACGAGGCAGCCCTGCGACGTCGATCTCGATCGTGCCACGACGAAAGCTCACATCGTTCAGGAGTGCAACGGAAGCGCCGCGTGCGCGACCCGGGATGCTCTCATCCCGCTCCACCAGGCTGACGGCGCGGCGTCCTCGGTATGTGACATCACCTGCGATCACGCCGAAGGGTATCAGCCTTTCACTCCGGTTGTCATCAATCGTCAGTGTGCCGCCGGAATGACAAGTCGTCCGGTTTAAGCAATTGTATTCAAGCCAGCGGGCTTCTGTGCCGTTAGCCTGTGTTTCATTCCAACGGCATTGAGGCAGCATGACAACCGGCGACACGCGAGATGTACTGCATTTCCGCGCACCGCCACCAGCGGCTGAGGAGGTATGCGCAAAGGAGAAGGCGCACGCCGATATGCCTGCTCTTGTGTCGGCCATGCTGGAGTTGCAGCAATCACTCGCCACCCTGATTGTGCAACTCGATGTTGGGCCGGTAGCGCACGACGCCCGCGCGGTCAGGCGATTTGTGATCCATGCAGGCCAGCGAGCACTCTTCGTGAATGCGCATGATATCGACTGGATCGAAGCCGATGGCAACTACGTACGACTGCACATCCAGAGGGAGTCATTCCGGCTGCGACAGACGCTGGCGACGCTGGTTACACGGCTTGACCCCCAGGAATTTGTTCGGATTCACAAGTCAACCATTGTGAATGTCGACCGCATCCAGGAAGTGCAGCCGTGGTACGGTGGCGACCATGTAGCCATCCTGAGGGATGGAAGGCAGCTGCGGGTCAGTCGCACTTACGCGCGCGTGTTGCTACGCCAGATGTGGTAGTCTCGCATCGCTGAGTAGCGCATATCAACCTTCTCGTCCCATCGTAGCGCGGGTCGTCCCAATCGCCGCTCCTGCAACCGGCGTCGCCCTAGTTTGGGAGCATGTGGGACAAGGGGACATAATGAAGGATGAAAGCGCCGAGCGTACATGCGATACGACATTGGTACGGGTTGGGTTGCCGATGGGCGAGTTCGACGCACTGAACGCGACTGGGTTTGCTCACCGGTTTCCACCGCACTTCCACGAGACGTACGCCATTGGTGTAGTCGAGTCAGGCTACACTCGCTTGCATACGCCACGAGGGGACTGGATAGGCGGCCCGGGAAGCATCCTCGCATTTGCTCCGAATGAGGTGCACCAGGCGGATCCAGTGTCGGCTACTGGATGGAACTACCGCATGATTTACCCAAGCGCGTCGCTGTTTCGCGCTTTCGGCATTCGCGGCGTTGACGGCACGCTGGCGCTATTCCGCGCGCCCGTGATCGCGGACGCGGAGCTCGCCTCCGCATTCCTTCGTCTGCACCATCCCCTGATGAGCGGAGATAGGGATGATGCCACGCAGGATCTCCTCGTAGGAGTTCTTACGGCTCTGGTCCGGAAACACGGAGCCCCTTCATCGACAGCGGCCCGACAGATGGAAGAACGTGCTACCGTCCTTCGCGCTCAGGCAGTCATGCGCCAACGGCTGTCAGAAACGATTCGACTTGGCGATCTCGCCGAGGAGTGTGAGATGAGCGCCTTCCACTTCGTCCGTGTCTTTCACCATGCTGTGGGCGTGCCACCGCATGCATATCTCATCCAACTCCGCGTTCTGCGGGCCCAGACGTTGCTCGCAGAGGGCGAGAATGTGTCCCATGTGGCGCATGCATGCGGGTTCAGCGATCAGAGTCATTTGACTCGAACGTTCAAGAAAATGGTTGGGATACCGCCTGGGCAGTACTTGCGATCGGTGCGGCCGCGCGCTGCGTAGTCGTGCGTGGGCATCAATGATGAAACGAGAACCGCGGCAAGACTCGGGCGCCTCTCCCCAATGCGGAGTCAGTATCGGGTTCAGTTTCGAGCCTGAAGACGGCGGGGTTCAAAGGAACCAGCTCCCCGGATAGAAGCTGGGGTTGCATCGCCTAACCGGCGGCGCAGCACGGCGTCATCCGGGCGCCGCGACCGGTACCACCGCACGGGCATGGCGTTAGCGATCGACTGGCATGCGCAAGCGCTCGCGTCGAGGGTACAGCCGGTCCCGCATCTCCGAGCGAAAGCGACTGGCGGAGATCCCAACGGTTCGTTTGAAGAACCGTGCGAAGTAGCTCGGGTCCGAGAATCCCAACTCGTCCGCAATGCGCACCGCAGGGATATTGGTGTAGAGCAGCATTCGTCGCGCCTCGAGGGAGAGCCGATCCAGGATGACACGCTTCGCGGAGCATCCCAGGGCGGACTTGACCAGGGTGTTCAGGTGGTTCGGGCTGACGCCCAGTTGTTGCGCGTACGTGCGAACATGGTGGCGGCTGGGCGCGTCGCGGTCCACAAGCGCGCGAAAGCGCAGCACCAGCGGCGGCGTCCGCCGCTCAGTCGCGCCCGTATGGGCGCGCGCATGAAAGCGTGACAGCATCACCAGCAGTTCGTAGGCACGGGCCCGCAGCAGGTGGAAGCTGTCGGGCGTCAAATGCTGCAGCTCGGCGTGCATGGCATCTGTATGACGCCGAAACCAGGACTCCTCGTCCCGCGCCAGTACGAAACTGACCGTGGCTCCTGCAGTGTGAAAGAACGGCAGTCGATACAGAAAGTCCCGGTCCTGCAGGAACTCATCCAGGAACAGCGCGGGAAAGAAGACGCACAGCGCGTTCAGGTTGCGCACCTGCCATCGGCGAACCTGGCCGGGTGTCGTGAATACCACCGTCTGCGGTCGAACAGGAACGGGATGATCGTCGAGCCAGCACCACCCAACTCCCTGGGTGATGAGCATGATGTCGTAGAATGCGAGGGCATGGGGTGCGTCGGTGATGAAGGTCGGCATCGCATCCACCCACGCGAGATCGATCAGAACCTCCGGGCCGTATTTCGCGCGATCGAACGCCACATCGACAAACAGCTCGTTCCCACGCCGTCGATAGTGATATGGCATGCGTTGAAAAGTACCAGTTACGCCAGCATTCCGTCATGGCGCGCGGCCATTCCCGGTGCATCATTCACGCGATGAACAGACTCCACGCCTGGTCCTTTGCGTTGACCTTGCTCTCCGGCTCAGCGTCGTGCGCCACGACCTTGCCCCAGCCCGCTGCGATCGGGATCGAGCCCCGCGAAGGCTGGAGCGTCGAAAACCGAACCCTTTCCACGACCAGGGAGGGGAATCGGGCGGTGCTGGTACTCAGCGACACGGCAGGTGACGGGATCGCCTGGGCCAACGGAATTCTTTTCGATGAGGGTGTGATCGAGGTCGAGTTGCGCGGGCGCGACCTCAGGCAACGCAGCTTCCTGGGAATTGCCTTTCGGGGAGTCGACGCGTCCCTGTTCGATGTCGTCTACTTCAGGCCTTTCAACTTCCATGCGGCCGATTCTGCCGCACGTTCCCATGCGGTTCAGTACCAGTCGTTTCCGCACTGGCCATGGCCGCGCACCCGTTCGGACTGGCCTGGCGTGTTCGAACAGGGATTGCGGGTCGCGCCTGTTGCGGACGACTGGTTCCGGGCTCGCATCGTACTGCGAGACCGACGCGTCAAGGTCTTTGTCAACGATGATGCCGATCCAGTGCTGGATGTCCCAGAACTGACCGACCGACGTGGAGGGAGGATCGGCCTCTGGGTGGGGACGCGATCAAATGGCCACTTCGCCAATCTGCGCCTTCGTCCGGACGCGCCGCGGTCGGCCACCGCGGAAGACGGGCCGATCTCGCTGGCGCGACAGGTGCGCGATGCTGCGTTGCAAAGTGACTCCTTGATCAGCGACGTGCGCGAACTCTCCCGCCTTGGGGGGCGCCCGCCGGGCACCCGCGCAGATTCGGCGACGCGACGCTGGCTGACTGACAGACTACAGGCGCTTGGCCCTGATTCGGTATGGACCGAGATGCTGCAGGCGCCGCGGTGGGTGCGTGGTCGCGAGGAACTTACGACGCTCGGTGCGCGAATGGAGCGTATGCCGATTCTCCAGTTGGGACTCAGTGTGCCGACGCCGGACACTGGGGTGGCGGGCGAGCTCATTCGATTCCTGACATCCGCGGATGCAGCAGTGGCGGATCCCGCGACGGTCAAGGGCCGCATCGTCTTCATCGACCATGTCATGCCTCGCGGGCGCGACGGAACCGGTTTCGCAACGGTGGGCCAAAGGCGCGGTGACGCAGTCGCGCATGCGGGACAGGCCGGCGCCCTCGCCGTCGTCATTCGCGGTCCTGGGACCGGAAAGCATGCATTGCCGCACGCCGCCAACATCGGTTACCGCAGCGGAATGCCCGCGATTCCCGTCGCATCGCTGTCCAACGTTCACGCGGACCGACTCGCCGTCCTTCTGGAAGAAGGTCCGCTTTCCATCAGGCTCTTTGCCACGGGTCGTGACAGTGCGACCGTCCAGACTGCGAATGTGATTGCGGAGATCCGGGGAAGGGAATTCTCGGACGAGATCGCCCTGTTTGGCGCGCACCACGATTCGTGGGATGTCGGCAGCGGGGCCCTCGATGATGGTGCTGGCGTCGCCATGGTCCTTGAAGCGCTGAGAAGACTGCGCACGATTGAGCCTCCCCGTCGAACGGTGCGCTTTGTCTTCTTCGGAGCTGAGGAACTGGGATTGCGCGGGGCCCGTACCTATCTGCAGCGCAACGAGCGTGTGAATCACGTCGTGGCACTCGAAGCCGATCAAGGGGCGGGACGCGCCTATCGCCTGCGCACTCCCCGTGACCAGTTGCCAGAGCCGCTGCTTGCTGCCATGGAGGGAGTTCTGATCCCGCTCGGTATTCAACGAGTACGAGAGCGGTCCTTCGCGGGCCCGGACCTCATCCCATTTCGTGAGAGAGGGGTTTTCACACTGGATGTGGCGCAGGACATGACCGACTTCTGGGACCATGCACATTCGGCGCAGGACACGTTCGACCGCATCCGGCCCGCTGACCTTCGGGCGACAGCGGCGGCTTACGCAGCAGCCGTTACCCTGGCGGCGTGGTGGCCACGATCACTTCGCCAGTCGCCGGCCCGATGAGTATGCGGTGAGGACATGGACGCTCGACGCTCGCGGGTTGTACGCACCCAACGCGGCGCCGCTCACGGTGCGGGGGCGGGCCTAGCTCGCGCCTTACGACATAGCGCCGGGAACGAAGCTCGCACTCATTGCCCTGACTATAGATGTGTTCCCGGAACCCGTAGCCCAACAGTCCGGATCGATGCGGGCCGCGCGCGCCGCCGGCAGCCAGCAGGATGCCACGCGTGCCGCTGCGATGCCGAACACCAGCCCGATGCCGAGGAGAACCGCTCCCGCACAGAAATCCAACCCCCAGGACTTTCCCTGCGACACGCGCCTGCACTGCGAACGACGCCCCTATGGCAGGGTGAGGTTGAAAGCCAGCCCGTCGGTCTGGCCGGCGAATGTGATCCGGAGATCGACGTTCCACCAGCCCGCGCAGGCGTAGCGGAACGCCGAGATCTCGTACAGCCCCTTACCGACTTCGCGAACAGTTGCCATCTGCGACGGCGCCACGCCTTCTGGCATCATCACACGACTCGCGATGCGCGCGCCGGTGACCGGCTGTCCTTCAACAGACTCCAGGCGGACCACCAGGCGCTGATCCGTAACCACATCGCGCTGTGAGCTCTCGACCACCGTCGCTCGCAGCAGCCCGGCGTGCGAGACGATCGGGCCGAAGCTGGTGCCCGCCGCTGCCATGCCCTCGGCGCTTTGTGGCATACCGGCGGGCACTGCGGCCGGGGATGAAAGTGTCCTGAGGAATGCCTCAATCTGTGCGCGCTCCTTGCCGGAAAGACGAACGCGCTTCAGCTCACTGTGTCCGAAGGGCGCACTGGGTGCCGCGCTGTAGTGGTCGATCACCGCGGACAGCGTTGCGAGCTGTCCGGCGTGCATGTACGGCGCACGGTCGGCAACGTTGCGCAGCGAGGGCGTCTTGAAGGCGCGCACAAGCTCATGTCCTTCGGTGACGGCAAACCGCAGCTCGGCGCACTGCCCGGCTGTCGCGTCGCTGTAGC
>DASPMP010000210.1:0-25950 GCA_035626995.1 Gemmatimonadaceae bacterium | reverse complement strand
CTTTCGACACTCGGCGCCAACCTGGTGCTCGCCGTCTGGCTCGGGGTGTGGCTCGTTCGCCAGGTCGGGATTGGAATTGAACGGCAGACGCTGGGCTCGCTCGTGCGCTATGGGGTGCCCTTGATCGGAGTTCAGGCCGCGACGTTCACGATGACATTCTCTGACCGCTATTTCCTGCAGGCGGCGGGCACGGAAGCCACGGTGGGGCTGTATAACCTGGCTTATCAATTCGGATTCCTGCTGCTGATGCTGGGGTTCGTACCGATTGAGATGGTGTGGGGCCCACGCCGTTTCCGCGTAGCGCGTGGCGACAACCCGGGACCTGTGCTGGCCAAGGCGTTCCGGCTGATCAACGTCAGCATCTTTACCATCGGCGTCGGCATCGCGCTCTTCGTCGGAGACGTGCTGCGCATCATGTCCACTCCGCCCTTCCATCCCGCGGCGGACATCGTCCCCATCATCCTCGTGGCATACCTGTTCCATGGTTGGGCAATGATGCATGACATCGGCGTCCTGGTGAAGGAACGCACGGAGTACCTGACGATCGCGAACTGGGTGGCCGCGGTCATCGCGCTTGTCGCGTTCGCGCTGCTGGTCCCGCGCTATCTCGCCCACGGCGCGGCGTTCGCCGCCGTGATCGCGTTCAGCGTGCGCTGGGGACTCACGTACCTGTTCTCCCAGCGGCTCTGGCCCGTGGACTACGAATGGGCCCCTGTACTTCGCCTCACTCTGATCAGCGTCGCAGTCGTCGGAGCCGGCGTTGCGCTCCCGCCGCTCGGCATTGCCGTTTCGATCGCCGTCCACATTGGACTCCTGCTGCTGTATGGTGTCGTCGTATGGACGCTGCCAATCCTGACCGGGCAGGAAAAGCGGGCCGCGCTCGACCTGGGGCGCCGCTTCGTGGGCATTGCCTGGGTGTGGCTGGGAGGCCGTCGAGCCGCAGCTCCGCGGGCACGGCCCTGACCGGGAAGGAATCCTTGCGCAGTGCGGTCCCGGAATTCCGCAGCGGCAGGCTTCATCTGTGGTCCATCCCGCTCGACGCGCACGAGACGGCGCCGCTTCGCGCACTGCTTTCCCCAGACGAACAGGCCCGTGCGAGCCGATTTCATTTCGAGCGCGACGCGGAACGTTTCATTGTGGGACGCGGAGTGCTGCGCACCATCCTGGCGTCGTATCTCGACGTTCCCGATCCCTCCCAGCTCGCGTTGCGTGTCGGCGAGCACGGCAAGCCTGTGCTCGCCGACGGTGCCGTGTTCTTCAATCTGGCGCATTCCGGCGCTCTCGGGCTGCTGGGCATCGCCCGTGACGCGGAGATCGGCGTGGATCTCGAGCTGGTACGGGACTTCGACGACATGCCGCGAGTGATGCGCGCGAGCTTTGCGCCCGCCGAAGTCGAGGCGATCGTCGCGCTCGACTCCCAATATCGAGTTGCGGCATTCTATCGCTGCTGGACGCGCAAGGAAGCAGTGCTCAAGGCGCTCGGCTCGGGACTGGCGCGTCCGCTGGATTCGTTCGGCGTGGACGTTGGCGAACGATCGCCGGCAGTGCTGTGGATGGATGGACAGAGTCCGGAGGATGTAGCGTCGTGGAAGGTGCAGCATTTGACGCCTGCGGCTGAACACATTGGGGCCGTGGCATGGACGGGCCCCGACCTCGAGATCGAGAGCTTCACGTATGCACCGTAGCCTGACGATAGGCGGAGTGTTGCTGGCCGTCACGGCACTCGCGGCATTTGCGTTCCTGCGGCATCGCGAGGCGAGGGACCAAGCGGCCCGACATCACTGGAACGCAGCCATTCGCGCGACCTTCGATCCGTCCCGGGACTTGGGATGGATCGAGACCTTCGAAACCACGCGGACCATGCCGCTGGCCGAATACGACCCGCGGTGGCAACCGCTGTTTGGGAGGCTCCTCGTCGATCGGCGGCTTTCCGCCGTCATCGGCGACCCTGAGGGGGGATGGCAGCTCGATGGTGGGGATGACTACGCGTTCCGCGCTTTGGATGTCCCCGTGGGCAGTGTCGAGATGACTGTAGATGGTTGGTGGGATGGCCACGGGAGCATCGGCGCTCAGATTGCCGTGCAACGGACGCCACCGCACCAGCTCTACGAAGCCGCGCTGTGGCGCGGACGGATCGCGCTCATCCATTTCATCGGACCGACGCCGGACCGTTATGAAGTGCTGGCGGAATCCGTGGATAGCACCCCGTTGGCTGCGGGTTTTTATCGCCTGCAAGTCTGCGCGGAGCTCAACGCCTCGGTTTGGCGACTCCGCGCGGTTCTGAGGGACCCACTTTCGGGATACCGAATCATCCGCCAGGTAAGCGCTAGCGACGGGAGGCTGCCAGAGGGCTTCCAAGGCATCGGTCTGCTCGGCAGTGGCGGCCCGCGCGCGTCGTACGTTACGGGCATTGTGGTACGATCGCCACAAGAACCGCTTTGGTGTAGCGCGACCGCAACACCGTAACCGGCATTGCTGGGGACAGTGATGGACTGTCCACGTAAAACGTTATACATCAAGGTGTTAGGCGGGGGAACCGACGGACTGATTCGGCTTGTATCTTGCCTTTCGGCCCGCAGTCATTTGTGGTGCCCGCATCACCGCAGTTCCTACCTTTGCTCCACGACGGGGCAGCGCCGACGAGGGCCGATTTGAGCTATCCGCGTCATGTTACCATCGATCAACTGTTTTTCGAGGTAGCCTCGCGCTCGCCGGACGCAATTGCAGTTGCCCAGGCCGAAACCGGCACCTCGCTGTCGTACCGCCAGCTGGCTGAACGATCGCATGGCTTGGCCGGCGCGCTGGTGGCCAAAGGGGTAGGCCCTGAAAGCCGCGTCGGGCTCCTGATGCATCGCGGGCCGGACATGGTAGCGGCGATGCTGGCGATCCTGGAGACCGGAGCGGCGTATGTCCCGCTCGACCCTTCGCATCCGCGCGAACGACTGGCCATGCTCGTCGATGACAGTCGCGTGGCCCTGTGCATGACTGGAAGCGAGCTCGCTGGCGAGGCGGCCGCCCTGGGTCGGCCGATCCTCATCGCTGACGACATCGCCGCGCGGGCAGATAGGCCAGGCCTGCGAACGCCAGCGTCAAGCGAAGCACCGGCGTACGTGATGTATACCTCGGGATCGACGGGCCGGCCGAAGGGCGTCGTTGTTCCGCATCGTGGAGTGACACGGCTGGTGTTCGGCCAGACGTACGCCCGGTTCGACAGCACGCGTGTCTTTCTCCAGCTTGCTCCGGCAGCGTTCGACGCGTCGACGTTCGAGATCTGGGGCGCGCTCCTTCACGGCGCCCGTTGCGTGCTTGCCCCGGACCAAGGCGTTCCAGATTCACGCCGGCTGCGCGAGCTGATCGTCGCGAACGGCGTCACCACCGTCTGGCTCACGGCATCGCTGTTCAACGCGATCGTGGACCAGGCGCCCGACACCCTGGCCACGGTAGCGGAAGTGCTGGTCGGTGGCGAGGCCCTGTCCGTCCCACACATTCGTCGCGCGCAGGCGCTGCTTCCCGCAGTGCAGTTCATCAACGGCTATGGGCCCACGGAAAGCACGACCTTCGCGTGCTGTTATCGGATCCCACGTCCCGTGCCCGGAGACTGGCGCTCGATCCCGATCGGCCCGGCCATCGCGCATACCACGGTGCATGTGCTCGACGCATACCTGCAGCCGGTTCCTCCCGGTGAGACGGGTGACCTGTACGTGGGTGGAGATGGGCTCGCAATCGCGTACCTGAACAACGCCGCGCTGACGTCGGAGCGTTTCCTCGAGCTGCCAGGGCTGGGACGATTGTATCGCACCGGTGACCGCGCGAGGGTCCTCGATGACGGGGCGCTGGAATTCCAGGGGCGCCGCGACGACCAGGTCAAACTCCGTGGCTATCGCATCGAGCTCGGCGAAGTCGAAGCAGCGCTGCGAAACACGCCGGGAGTTTCCGATGTGGTGGCGACGGTGCGCGAGGACACGCCTGGTGATCGACGGCTCGTGGCGTATTACACGCTTGCCGACTGCGTCGCCGGCCCTGGGCCCGCGGCATTGCGTGAAGCCCTTTCCACCCGGCTGCCCGAGTACATGGTCCCCTCCGCCTTCGTGCAGTTGCCGGCTCTGCCGCTCTCCACCAACGGCAAGACCGATCGTCATGCCCTGCCCGCGCCTACGCGCGCACGTCCGGCGCAGGGGCGCCCGTTCTCCGCGCCGCGGACCCGGCTCGAAGCGTGGGTTGCGTCGCTCTGGGCCGAAGTGTTGCAGCTCGATGCGGTGGGCGTCCACGATCGTTTCTTCGACCTCGGTGGCACCTCGATTTCGGCGATGCGTTTTCTCACACGCCTCAACGAGCGCATGCGCACGCCGGTACCTGCACTGCTCCTGTTTCGGGCGCCTACCGTCGCCGGCCTGGCGCGCCTTATAGAACTCGAACACTCGGATGCCGTTCCTGCCGACTATCGTGAGGATCAGGCATCGCGCCTGACCCCGCTCACGAGCGCCCAGGGCACGACCAATCGGCATGCCGAGCTCCTAGAACGCCGCCTCAGGCGTCGCCGCGCCAACTGACATGAATCATTCCATGCGCCCGATGACGGGCAATGAGATCGCCATCATCGGGATGGCGGGCCGTTTTCCCAAAGCCCGCGACATCGCCGCCTTCTGGAAAAATCTTCGTAGCGGTGTCGAAGCGCTGACCGAGGTGACCGCCGATGATCTGCGCGCCGCAGGGGTCGATCCCGCAGTGCTCGAGCACCCCGATTACGTGCGACACGTCTTCGCGCTCGAGGAGCCAGAGCACTTCGATGCGGGGTTTTTCGGGTACACCCCAGGCGAGGCGGAGATGCTCGATCCCCAACACCGCATCCTGCTCGAATCAGCGTGGAGCGCGCTCGAGCACGCCGGCTACGATGTGGATCGTTTCGCCGGTCTTGTTGGCGTCTTTGCCGGCGTGGGACGCAATTCGCACTACCTCCATGCGCTGAGCACGCGTCCCGAGCTCCTTGATTCGGCCGGTGAGTACCACACCCTCGTTGGCAACGAGCGTGATTTTCCCACGACACACATCAGCTACCGGCTGAACCTGCGCGGGCCGTCGGTGAATGTGCAGTCCGCGTGCTCGACATCCGGCGTTGCGGTGCACCTGGCCTGCCAAAGCCTGCGAAGCGGGGACTGCGACATTGCCCTCGCGGGCGGCAGCAAGGTGATCATCCCGAATCGCCAGGGATACTGGTACGTGGACGGTGGACCGCTGTCCCCGGAGGGCCACATCCGCGCGTTTGACGCGCGCGCCGGAGGCATGGTTCGCGGCAGTGGCGGGGTGATGCTCGCCCTGAAGCGGCTGGAGGACGCGCTGGCCGATGGCGATACGGTCCACGCGGTAATCATCGGCTCGGCGGTCAACAACGACGGCGGCGCGAAGATCGGATTCACCGCGCCGAGCGTGGAGGGGCAGGCTGCGGTCATCGCAGACGCGCTCGACGCGGCTGGCATCAGCGCGGACGACATCAGCTACGTCGAGACCCACGGGACCGGGACGGTCCTTGGAGATCCGATCGAGGTGGCCGGGCTCACGCAGGCGTTCCGGCGCTTCACCGAGCGCACCGGATTCTGCGCGATCGGTTCCGTCAAAACGAACATCGGTCACCTCGATGCCGGCGCAACGGCTGCGGGACTGGTCAAGACGGTGCTGGCCTTTCAGCACGAGGAGTTGCCCGCGTCGCTGAACTTCGAGCAGCCCAACCCTGAGATCGATTTCGCCCGAAGCCCATTTCGGGTGAACGCGGCGCTGACGCCATGGCCACGCGGTGATGTCCCGCGCCGTGCCGGCGTCAGCTCGTTCGGCCTCGGAGGGACCAATGCACACATCATCCTCGAGGAGCCACCAGCGGCCGCCGCCGCGGACCCCAGCAGGCCCTTCGAGATCCTGACGCTTTCGGCGCGCAGCGAAACTGCGCTCGATGCCGCATCGGTAAATCTGGCCGGGCATCTCGAAAACGCGCCCTCGACGTCGCTCGGAGACATCGCGTACACGCTGCAGACCGGGCGGCGCGAGATGCATCACCGCCGCGTTGTCGTCGCTTCCGGCGCAGCGGACGCGATCCAGGTGCTGCGTGGCGTCGATCCACGCCGCCTGCTCTCGGGACAGGCCCCCGCGGGACACCCCTCCGTCGCATTCATGTACCCGGGTATCGGCACGCAGTATCCCGGAATGGCCGCCCAGCTGTATGCCTCCGAACCGGTGTTCCGCGACGCCGTCGCCGAGTGCGCAGCGATCCCGGAATCCGGAGGCCTGTTGGCCATCGAGCGCATGATTCAGGGACAGCGCGACGACCCGGCTCTCGCGCTGCCCTCGGTTTCCCTGCCCCCGTTGTTTGCGGTCTCGGTCGCCCTTACACGACTGTGGGCCAGCTGGGGGGTCGCACCCGACGTGATGGTGGGCCACAGCATGGGCGAATACGCCGCAGCGTGGCTGTCCGGCGTCATGTCGCTGGAGGACGCGATGCGCCTGGTCGTCTGCCGCGCGCGGATCTTCGAGCGCCTGCCAGCCGGTGCGATGCTCAGCGTTCCACTCAGCGAAACGGAGCTTCGCCCCCTGCTGGGCGACCACCTCGCCATTGCTGCGGTGAATCGCCCGGGGGTCTGTGTCGCCTCCGGACCCGTCGCCGCCGTCGAATCACTCGCGAGCACTCTCACATCGCGCGGCGTCGAGGCGCGGCGTGTTCGCATCGCCGTCGCTGCCCACTCGGCAATGATCGACCCCTTCCTGCCGGAGTTCGCCGACGTCGTCGCGTCGGCGCGACTCGGCGCGCCGTCGATTCCGTTCACTTCGAGCGTCACGGGGACCTGGATCAGCGACGCGGAAGCCACCGATCCCGCGTACTGGGTACGGCATTTCAGGGATACGGTGCGTTTTTCTGACTGCGTCGCGACCGCGCTCGGCCATTCCAACCGCCTGCTCCTGGAGGTAGGTCCAGGCCAGACCCTGAGCGCGATCACGCGGGGCCATCCCGCGCGCCAGGTCACGCAGCAGGTATTGTCGAGCACGCGCCATCCCGACGAGATCGTAGACGATCGTCAGTTTATCGCACAGACGACTGGGCGACTCTGGATTGCGGGACGCCCGATCAATTGGGACGGGATGCACGCGTCCGCGAGACGCCAGCGTGTCCCCCTGCCCACTTATCCATTCGAGCGCCAGCGCTATTCCCTGGCCGGTGACGCGGTGTCGGTGCGCGCGGTTCCCCGCGGACCTGGCAGCATCGCGTCGTCCGTCGACGTTGCGCATGTGGCTGCGCCTCCGACCCGTGCGGTGACCGCGCCGACGCCTTCGCCTGCGACCGCCTCCGCGCTACCCCGGCGCGAGCGGCTGGTCATCGAGCTCTGCGGAATAATCCATCAGCTGAGCGGGATGGATCCGGCCCGGATCGACGCCAACGCGACATTTCTCGAGCTCGGACTCGATTCCCTCTTTCTCGCTCGGGCCAACAACGCGTTTAAGTCCCGCTTCAACGTGCGGCTGACGACGCGGCACCTGATGGAGAAGACCCCGACGCTGCATGCGCTGGCGGCGCATCTCGACGCGGAGCTGCCCGGCGATGCACTCGTCGAGGCGAGCACACTGGCCAGCGCCCCGGGCTCGTCCAGTGCCCCCGTGTTCACTCCCGTTGCCGTGGGCGCCGGCACGCCGGACGCAAGCAGTCCCTGGCAGCCGGTGAAGAAGACCTCCACCAGCGCGGCGCTGACTCCGGCGCAACAGGCATTCATCGACGATCTCATCACCCGCGTGAATGCCAGGACACCGGGCTCGAAGCGTTTGACACAAGCGAGCCGCGCCGTCCTTTCCGATCCGCGCACGGTTCAGGGGTTCCGGAAGCAGTGGAAGGAAATGGTCTACCCCGTCGTGTCCGACCGCGCGGAAGGATCGCGTATCTGGGACGTCGACGGAAATGAATACATCGATCTGGTCAACGGATACGGCGTCACCTTCTACGGTCACTCCCCAGCGTTCATTCTCGACGCGGTCCGTGAACAGCTCGGGAAATCGATCGCCATCGGCCCGCAGACGAGTCTCGCCGGCGAGGTTGCGCAGCTCCTGTGCGAGCTCACGGGGAACGAACGCGCCGCGTTCTGCAACACCGGCTCAGAGGCCGTGTTGGCCGCCATTCGCATGGCGCGCACGGTCACCGGTCGCACGAAGCTCGTCGTATTCGCCGGCCACTATCACGGCATCTTCGACGAGGTCCTGGTGAAGGCGATGGGTTCAGGTGCAGTGCGTGGCGCAGTCCCCACGGCGCCCGGTGTTCCGCCGAACAAGCTCGACGACGTGATCGTCCTCGAGTACGGCAACATGGCATCGATCGAGACCATCCGGAAACGTGCGGGCGAGATCGCACTGGTCATGATGGAGCCGGTGCGCAGCCGGAACCTCGACTTGCAACCGGTGGATTTTGTGCGAGCGCTGCGCCGCGTTACAGAAGAGGTGAGGGTCCCCCTGCTGTTCGATGAGATGATCACGGGCTTCAGGTCGCATCCGGGAGGCGCGCAACACCTCTTTGGCGTCCGCGCGGACCTCGCGACCTACGGCAAGGTCATCGGCGGCGAATTTCCAATCGGGGTCGTGGCTGGCAAGCGCGAGTACCTCGACGCGCTCGACGGTGGCATGTGGCAGTTCGGCGACGGCTCGACACCGGAAGCCGACATGACCTGGTTTGCGGGGACCTTCGTGCGTCATCCCCTCGCGCTCGCAGCCGCGCGCGCCGTTCTCCGGCGCCTCAAGGCGGATGGGCCGGCTCCGCAGGAAGACCTGAATCGGCGCACGACGGATTTCGTTCGCGACCTCAACGCGTATTTCCAGGCGACCAACGCACCGCTCAAGGTCGAGCATTTCAGCTCGGTGTTCTTCGTCTCCTTCACCAGCTATCAGGAATACTCGCCGCTCCTGTTCCACGAGCTTCATACGCGCGGCATCTACACGTACGAGGGTCGCCCGGCCTTCTTCACGCTGGCGCACAGCGACGCGGACATCGGCCGCATCGCGGCGGAATTCAAGGACGCCACGGCGACGCTGCAAAACATCGGATTGCTTCCTGGCGGACCGGTTCGCAAACCGGGCCAGACATTCGAGATCCCACTGGCCGAGGGACAGCAGGAAATCTGGCTTGCGACGCGGCTTGGCGACGACGCCTCGCGGGCTTTCAACCTGGCGAGCACGCTGCAGTTGCGCGGGGCGCTGCGCATCGACGCGCTGCGCACGGCTGTTGCGCTTCTGGTCGCTCGGCACGAGGCGCTTCGCGCAGTGCCGAACGACGATGGCCAGACCCAGCGCATCCTGCCGTCGTTGACCATCGACGTGCCGGTGACCGATCTCTCGGGCCTTCTTCCCGACGAGCGCGCACGGCGGCTGGCGGCGCTGCGCGACGCCGAGGTCGAAACGGCGTTCGATCTGTCGAATGGGCCCCTCATTCGCACACGTCTCGTCCAGCTGGCCACTGATGAGCACCAGTTCATCCTGACCGTGCATCACATCGTGTGCGACGGATGGTCCTCCGGCGTTTTGCTGCGCGATCTCGGTCGCCTGTACGAATCGGTCTGTACCGGACGCGCGCCCGAGCTGACGGTGCCAATGCAGCTCAGCGAATTCGTCCGCCGCTCCGAGGACAACCGCGCGAGCGTCGAGCGCGCCGCAGCGGAGGACTACTGGGTCGCCGAGTACGCGGGCACGCCGCCCGTACTGTCACTGCCCACGGATCGCCCCCGTCCGCCGCGGAAAACCTTCCGCGCGCAGCGGCTGACCGTCCCGCTGGATGACGCGTTCGTCGGCCGGGTGAAGCAGCTCGCCGCATCGCAGAACGCGACCTTGTTCAACACGCTCTTCGCCGGATATGCGACACTGCTCCATCGACTGACGGGCGACGAGGATGTCGTGGTAGGGTTTTCTCTCGCCGGACAGGCGGCAATCACCGATCGCGATCTCGTCGGTCACTGCGTGACATTCCTGCCGCTTCGCCTGCAGCCGACGTCCGCAGCGCCCTTTGCCGGGTTCCTCGCAGCGTTGCGCGGCAAGGTTCTGGACGCGGTGGAGCACCAGAACCTCGCGTTCGGCGGCCTGTTGAGGAAGCTGCGCATCGCCCGCGACCCGTCGCGCGTGCCCCTCATGTCGGTCGCGTTCAATCTCGACCCCACGGGGCGCGGCATCCAATTCCACGATCTCGAGGCGACGGGCGGCTCTGTGCCTCGCAAGTTCGAGAACTTTGACATCTTCTTTAACGTCGTCGAACTGCCGGGCGACCGCTTCGAGATCCAGTGCACCTTCAACCTGGACCTTTTCGACGAGGCCACGATGCGTCGCCGCATCGCGCAATACACCATGCTCCTCGACGGCGCCGCCGCTGATGCCAGCCGTCGTCTCGCCGATCTGCCCGTGGTGAGCGAAGCCGATCGGCTGGTCATACAAGGCCCTGGACGCCCCGCACGCGCGGGGAGCGCCACGTCCCTGCCGCGGCTGTTTGAGCGCCAGGCAGCCCGGACGCCGGAGGCCGTAGCCGTTACGTATGAGGGCACGTCCCTGACGTACAGGCAGCTCGATGACCGCGCCAACCAGATCGCGCACCGGCTGCAGCAGCTCGGTGTCGGACCGGAAACCCTCGTCGGCCTCATCCTCGATCGCAGTCTCGATCTCGTCGTGGGCGCGCTCGGCATCCTCAAGGCTGGAGGCGCGTATGTCCCTATCGATGCGACAAATCCGCCCGCCCGCGCGACCGCCATCCTGCGCGATGCGACGGTCAATGTCGTCGTCACCCGCCGGGCGCTGGGCAGCATGATCCAGCCTGGTGCGTGCGACGTGGTGCTGCTGGACGACGCGTCGCTGGCCACGGAGCCCCACACTGCCCCGGTCGCTCGCATTGGCGGCGCGAACGCGGCTTACGTCATCTATACGTCCGGGTCGACCGGGACGCCGAAGGGGGTTGTGGTCACGCACCAGAACGTTGTGCGCCTCTTCGAGGCGACCCGTCCCTGGTTCGACTTCAGCGCGAGTGACACGTGGACACTCTTCCACTCGATCGCCTTTGATTTTTCGGTGTGGGAATTGTGGGGAGCCCTTCTGCACGGCGGGCGTCTCGTCATCGTGCCCCAGGACGTGACGCGCTCCCCCGAGCGTTTCCACGATCTTCTCAGCCGCGAGCGGGTCACTGTCCTGAACCAGACGCCGTCGGCATTCAAGCTTCTGGCCCAGGTGGATGCCACGACGCGCCGCGCGAGCGCGCTCACGCTGCGATATGTCATTTTCGGCGGCGAAGCCCTCGCGCTCGAAAGTCTTCGCGAGTGGGTCTCCCGGCATGGTGACGCAGAGCCGCAGATCGTCAACATGTACGGGATTACCGAGACGACGGTGCACGTCACGTATCGCCGGATCCGCAGGGCGGACATCGACGCGCGACTCGGCAGCGTCATCGGCGAACCGATCCCCGATCTCGAGCTCTACATCCTGGACGAGCAGCAGCGGCCGGTTCCCGTCGGTGTGGCCGGTGAGATCTACGTCGGCGGCGCCGGTGTCGCCCGCGGCTACCTGGGTCGCCCCGTCCTCACCGCTGAGCGGTTCCTCCCAGACACTTTCGTCGAGCACACCGGCGCGCGGATGTATCGCTCCGGCGACAAGGCGCGGTGGCTGTCAAATGGCGATATCGAGTACCTCGGTCGCCTGGATCATCAGGTGAAAATTCGCGGCTTCCGGATCGAGCTCGGCGAGGTGGAAGCAACGCTTCGCGAACAGCCGGAGGTCGCTGATGCGGCCGTCATCGCGCGGGCCGACGCCGGCACGGACGCGACGATCGTGGCGTACGTGGTCCCGCGCGGCGGAATCGCGCCCGATGCGGGCGCTTCGGCGCGTCACGTGGATCTGTGGCGCGATGAGTGGACGGCCCTGTACCAGGCCGGCCGTCGCACGCTGGAGCGGCGCGGTGACGGCGACGCGCATCTCGACGACCGCGCCATCCTGTCGGAACTGTCCACGCAGCGGAGCTTCGAGCAGGAATGGGTGGAATACCAGTCCCATACGCTCGCCCGCATTCGCGCGCTTGCCCCCCGACGCGTCCTGGAGATCGGGTGTGGCACGGGCACGTTGCTCATAGCGCTCGCGCCGGAATGCGAGACGTACGCGGGCACCGACTTCGCGGAGGCAGCGGTCGAAGAAGTCCGACGACAGATCGCGACGCGTCCCGAACTCGCGCGCGCTGCCGTCCGGCGCCAGGCCGCCGATGACCCGCGCGGCATCGAGCCGGGGGCCTTCGATACGGTGATTATCAACTCGGTGGCGCAGTACTTTCCGGACGCCGCGTATCTGGCCCGGGTGATCGAGCACGCCATCACCGCCCTCTCCCCCGGCGGACGCATCTTCCTCGGCGACCTGCAGAGCTACGCATTGCTCGGCGTGCATCACCTGCGTGACCATGCATCGCGAGTCGCGCGCACCCAGCGCGTGGAAGACTGCCGCGCCATCGTGCAGAACCGTGTCCTCAATGAGGATGAACTGGTCGTGGACCCGGGCTTCTTCACCGAGCTCGCGCGCCGGCTGCCCCGCATCGGTCACGTGGAGTGCTTCCATCGCCGTGGCCGGATCGATAATGAAACCACGTGCTTCCACTACGACGTCGTCATTCATGCGGCGCCGGTGCAGGGGGATCTGCATAATGTCGACTGGATGTCGTGGCGGCCGGAGATGTCGGCAGAATGGTTGCAACAGCGCCTGTCGCAGCCGGACGGACCCACCGTGCTCGCGATCTGCGATGTCCCCAATGCCCGGACGCGGGCCGGCGTCGCCGCGTGGCGCATGCTCATGGATCCCGACGCGCCGGCGACCGTTGGTGAACTGCTCGACGCAGCGCAAGCCCAGAGCGCGGGGCTGCACCCTGAGGATCTCTGGGCGATCGAGGGCAAGGTGCCCTACGATATCCATATCCGCTGGTCCGCGTCCGCCGACCAAGGCCTGTACGATGTCGTTGTGATCCGCCGAGACGCCGGCGTCCTCCGCATCCGTGACCGATCGTCCAGCGTCGCGGGCATTCAGGCAAACAATCCGGCGGCGAAGCGCCTGGGCTGGTCGATCGCGGGCGCATTGCGGGATTTCCTTCTCCAGCGCCTGCCGGAGTACATGGTACCGTCGGCATTCGTCGAGCTCGATGCGCTTCCCCTGACTGGGAACGGCAAACTGGACGTTGCCGCCCTGCCAGCTCCGCGCGACATGGCACCGGCGCGTCCGGTGGGAAGCCAGGACGAGCCGCAGTCCGAGCTGGAACGGATCGTTGCGCAGGTGTGGGTGGAAGTCCTGCATGTGGAACGGGTCGGACGGCGTGATGATTTCTTCGAGCGTGGCGGTCACTCGCTGCTGGCGGTGCAGGCCATCGTGAAGTTGCGCGAGCGCCTGCACCTCGACATCTCACTGGGAAGCCTATTCGAGGTGCCAACGGTGGAGCAGTTCGCGCGCCGTCTGGAGGCGTTGCAGTATGTGCGGACGGCGGACTCCACGGCCGGCACCGCAGAACTCGAGGAGATCGAGTTGTGATGGTGGCGTCCCTGCTCCAGGACCTGCGGGCCAGAGGGATTGAGCTGGACCTCGCCGATGGCCGACTCGTCTCGCGGGCAGCGAAGGGAGCGCTCACCCCGGACCTGGCCGCCGCGATTCGCGCGCAGCGCGACGAGATCATGGCGTTTCTGCAGGAAGGGCTTGCGGAACGGAACATGGCGGATGTGCCGCCCATTCAACCCGTGCCGCGCCGGCCCTTCATGCCGGTGTCGTATTCGCAGGAGCGGCTCTGGTACCTGAATCAGGTGGAGCAGAACCCAGCCGTCTACAACTTGCCGCTCTCGTTCCGCGTCGTGGGTGCATTGCGCCTGGATGTGCTGCAGCGCTGCCTGGACCTCATCGAGGACCGGCACGAAGCGCTGCGTACGACGGTGGAAATGGTCGATGGTGAAGCGATGCAGCACATCCGTCCCCCGAAAGGGATGCCGATCACGTTCGTCGATCTCCGCCCTGGCGTCGCGGCGCCCAACCCCCCGACGCTGCAGGAACTGCTCCAGTGCGAGGCGATGGGGACGTTCGATCTCGCGGCGGGACCGCTGGCCCGCGCGCGCGTCATCCGCACGGCGGATGAGGAACACTACTTCCTGCTCCTCATGCACCATGTCATCTCCGATGGGCTGTCCACGCAGATCATCCTTCGCGATCTGGTGACGCTCTACGAGGCATTCTCCCGCGGCGAGGATTCTCCGCTGGATCCGCTGCCCGTGCAGTTCGCCGACTACGCCTCGTGGCAGCGCGGCTGGTTGCAGGGCGAAGCGCTGGACCGCCAGCTGCACTACTGGCGCGAGCGACTGGCGGCGCCGCTACCGACGCTGGACCTCGCGACGGATTTTCCACGTCCGGCGATGCGCACCGCCAACGGCGCCAAGGAGCCGTTCCGCCTGAACAAGCAGCTCGTGTCCGAGCTCTCGCGCATCGGGCGGGAGGAAGGCGCCACGACGTTCATGGTGCTGTTGGCGCTGTACTACGTGCTCCTCCACCGCGAGTCACGCCAGGACGACGTGATCGTAGGCACCCCCGTCGCGAATCGCACGCGCCGGGAAAGCGCCGACATCGTCGGTTTCATAGCGAACACGGTGGTACTGCGCGTGTCGCTTGCGGGCGCACCGACATTCCGGGACGTCATCCGCCGTGTGCGCGATGCGTGCGTAGGTGCATTCCGCCATCAGGACATGCCGTTCCAGAAGATCGTCGAGGTGATCAAGCCGCCGCGGGACATGAGTCGGACCCCGATCTTCCAGGCCTTCTTCACCTTCCACGAGATTTCGTCGCAGGCAGACCGGATGGCCGATCTCGAGCTGCACCCGGTGGTCGCCGGAAGCAACGTGTCGCGGATGGATGTTTCCCTCTTCGTCCGCGAGCTCGACACCGAGATTCTCGGGTCGATGGAGTACAACACCGACCTGTTCTCGCGCGATACCATCGTTCGCATGGTCGGCCACCTCGCACGGCTTGCGGAGAGCGCCGCCGCCAGCCCCGCCATCCCGATCGCTCAGCTGGCGCTGCTCACCGATGCGGAGCGGCTGCAGCTCTCGGCGTGGAATGCCACCGCGACCGACTGTCCCCAGGTACTCGTGCCCGACCTTATCGCTGCGCAGCTGCTCGTTGGCGGCGACCGCGTTGCGATCCGACAGGGCACACAGACGCTCACGTACGCGCAACTCGACGGTCGGGCCAATCGCCTCGCGCACCGGCTCCGGCAACTCGGCGTGGGGCGTGGCGTTCTCGTCGGCGTCTGTCTTGACCGCTCGATGGACCTGCCCGCCGCGCTGCTCGGCGTCATGAAGTCCGGCGCCGCTTACGTGCCGCTCGATCCGGACTTCCCTGTTTCGCGCCTGACGTACATGCTCGAGAGCGCCGGCATCACCGTGGTTGTCGCCGATCGTGCGACAGGGAGCCGGCTTCCGCTCGGCGAGCGCCAGGTGGTCTGGCTCGACGACCTCGCCACCGCACCGCTTCCCGACGACGGGCCAGCGTGCGATGCCACACCTGACGATCGCGCGTACGTCATCTACACGTCCGGCTCGACGGGGCTGCCGAAGGGCGTGGAGGTCCTGCACCGCAACGTCGTGAATTTTCTCACGGCCATGCGGGAACGACCCGCCATTGCTGCCGGTGACGTGCTCGTCGCGGTCACGACCCCCTCCTTCGACATTGCCGCGCTCGAGTTGTTCCTCCCCCTCACCGTCGGCGCCTGCGTCGTTGTGGCTCCATCGGATGCGGTTCGCGACGGGGCGCGACTCGCGCAGCTTCTCGCGGACCACGGTGCGACCATGATGCAGGCCACCCCTGCCACCTGGCGAGCCATGCTCGATGCCGGATGGACAGGGCGCCCCGAATTGCGCGCCCTCTGTGGCGGCGAGACGCTTCCGCGCGAACTTGCTGGTCGGCTCCTCTCGATGGTTGGCGAGCTGTGGAACATGTATGGACCGACTGAGACCACCGTCTGGTCCACCTGCACGCGAATCGTCGATTCCGCGGACGTGTCCATCGGCTTCCCGATCGCAAACACGTTCCTCCACGTGGTCGACAGCCGCGACCAGGAACTACCGGTGGGCGTGCCCGGCGAACTGCTCATCGGTGGCGCGGGGGTCGCGGCCGGCTACCTTGGGCGCTCGGAGTTGACAGCGCAGCGTTTCGCGACTCGCGATGGCGTGCGATTCTATCGCACTGGCGATCTCGTGAAGCGGCGGATGGACGGAGCGCTCGAGCATCTCGGCCGACTCGATGACCAGGTCAAGGTGCAGGGCTTTCGTATCGAGCTGGGTGAGATCGAAGCGGTGCTGGGCGCACTGCCGGCTGTGCGCGAAGTGGTGGCCGCGGTCTGCCGTGACCCAAGCGGTGAAGGCCGGCTTGCCGTATGGGCCGCTTATCACGCCGGACAGCAGCCGACCGTCAGCGAGGTACGACGCTACCTGCGCAACCATCTCCCCGCGTACATGGTACCCGGGATGATCATCCAGGTGGATGCCCTGCCGCGGACCGCCAACGGAAAGGTGGATCGCCGGGCGCTGCCGGATCCCTTTTCCGCCGTCGCCACCGCGCGACAGTACGCGGAGCCCACCGGCGACGTCGAGCAATTCATTGCGCGCGTCTGGGCAGGGTTGCTACCCGTGCCGCGCGTGGGTCGCACGGACAACTTCTTTGAGCTCGGCGGGCATTCACTGCTCTCGATGCGTGCCGTTGCCGCCATCGAGCAGGAGACGGGCGTGCGTCTCGATCCTCGTCTCTTCTTCTTCCAGACCCTCGAACAGATCGCGTCCCAGCTGGGCCAGCGAGTCACGAGCTCCCCTTCATGAATCCGTTCTTCTTCGGGGATTCAGCGCAACAGCTCTTCGGGATTTACCACCCATCGCTCACACGGAGCACTCGCGGCGTGGTGATCTGCCATCCCTGGGCGCGCGAGTATCTGCTCGCATATCCGACGCTGAAACTCCTGGCGCACCGTCTCTCGGAAGCGGGATGGCATGTGCTCCGCTTCGACTATTTTGGTACCGGCGATTCCGCCGGAGACTCTCGCGCCGGCCACGCCGATCATTGGGTGCGTGACGTCCAGGCCGCGATGGAAGAGCTCGAAGCGTTGGCGGATGTTCGCGAGTTCGCGCTCGTCGGAATGCGCCTCGGTGCGGTGATGGCCGCGCGCGCCTCCAGGTACCGCACGGTCCGCCAGCTGGTGTTGTGGGATCCAGTTACCGACGGCCGCTCGTATCTGGCCGAAATGGGCGCCATGTCGCCGCCAGCGCGCCATGACGATTCCGACCTGCTGGGAGCCATCCTCACGCACCAGCTGCGGACGGACATGGAGCGCATCACACCCGCGAGCCTGGGCGATCCTGCGTCACGAACGCTCATCCTCGCGAGCGATCCCGACACCGCTGTCGAGCCACTGGCGGCGCGCCTGCGCTCCCTTGGCACCGACGCGTCCACGATGTCCGTGCCTGACGTGCCGGTGTGGCGGACGGAGTGGGAGCGGGGCGGAAAGGGGCTCGCGGTCAGTGCTGCGAACTACATTACGACGTGGCTCAGCTGAATGATCAGACGACCATGATACACGAGCGAGTCGTGCAGTTCGGCCCCCAGCGCAGTCTGGTCGGGATCGTGACACAGCCAGCCACGGGACGGGCCGGCGGCGTGCCCGATTTCGTGTTACTGAACAGTGGCGTCATTCACCGCGTTGGATCGAACCGGCTGTACGTCGAGCTCGCGCGCGCGTTGGCGGCGCATGGAGTGACCACGCTGCGCTTCGACCTTTCCGGCATCGGCGATTCCGAGCGCCGATCAGACGTCGGTTCGGTCCGCGAGGCTATTCAGCGCGACGTGACCGATGCGGTGAAGTACATGACCGGGCAGGGCGCCGCGGGCGTGGTCCTCTTTGGTCTCTGTTCCGGCGCGTTCGACGCCTTCCGCTCCGCGAGCGCGATCGATCATGTCGTTGGCGCATTCATGGTGGATATGCCTGGCCCGTTTCAGTCGTGGCGCCATTTCATGCACCATGTCGGAGCGCGGCTGAGGAAATCCGACGGGCCGACGATCCTGGCAAAGCTGCTGGACAAATCCACGGGTGTCCTCCAGCGCATCATCGCGGACGAGCAGCCAGCCACGGGTGTCGACGCCTGTGCCGCACCGGCACCAGCACCCGTTTCCGATGGATACGTCGTCGGCGCGCGGGCACGGTCGACCAGGGAACAGATGGCCGAGGAGCTGGACGAACTGCTCGCGCGGAACGTGCAGCTGTATTTCGTGTTCACTGCGGGGCTGGAGCGAAACTACAATCACGAATCCCAGTTTCGCGGCGTGTTCCCGGATGCGGCGCGCCACGAAGGGCTCTCGCATGCATTCCTGCAGGATGCGGATCATGCCTTCGGGACACGCGCGGCGCGCGACGGGCTCATTGCACTCGTGCGCGAATGGGTCGTGAGTAACTGGCTGCGGCAGAGCGACGCGGCCTAAGCCGGCCAGCGACTCAGCGCAGGGTCTGCAGGTACGCGATCAGGTCGTCCAGCTGCTGGCTCGTGTAGCGGCCCGTCGTCACCATCCGGCTGCCCGGCGCGAAAGCTTCCGGATTTGACACGAAGGCGCGAAGGCGCTCGGTGGTCCACGTGCCGCCCACCCGTCGCAACGCGTCGGAATACTGGTATCCCGACGCCGCTGCCACCCGGCGGTCCACCACCCCGAAGAGATTGGGACCGATCCCCGCGCGGCCACCTGACTGCAGGGTATGACACGACTGGCATTGGCCCGCGACGAGCTGGCCGCGCGTCACTGGATCCAGGTCGGCTGCAGAGGCGCCGTCGAGGTTGTCGAGGTAGACAATGAAATTGTCGTCCGTCTTGATCGCGATCGCGCCCGAAGGCGTCTCGACAAGGTCGCGAACCCGGTGCCCGAGAAACATCGGCTCGACGAAAATGACGCGATCCTGCTCCACGCGCACGCGGTAGAGCGACTGCGATGCGAGGGTGCCTACCAGCAGGTCACCAGACCACCAGGGAAACGCACGGCCGCCGAGCACGATGAGCTGCGACGTGGCGATTGAAGGTACCCAGGAAAACATCGGGCGCTCATACCCCTCGTGCTTCCCTTGCGTCTTGCTCCGCGGCCAAGTCAGCATCTCATACTGCGTACCGTACGTAACGTAGGGAGCACCGTAGTGCCGACCGCGCACCAGCAGATTCAGCTCGTCTCCACCACGCGCACCATGCTCGGTTTCCCAGATCCTGCCGTCTGCGCCAATCGCGAGACCCTGTGCGTTGCGGTGGCCGCGCGTGTATTCACTCACCGTGCCGCGAGCCAGATCCACGAGCACCGTCTTCCCATACAGATCCGTCGAGTCGGCGGTGCTACCCGACTCATACTCGGCGGTGAATTCCCCGACCGTCAACAGCAATTGCTGCTCCGACAGCAGCGCGAGCCTGCCGCCTGCACCAAGCGTCACGTGCCGCGTGACCGAATCCGCTGAGCGATTGAGCTCGCGGCAACTGGTCTCCAGCACGGTGCGCCAGGCGCCGGCGCCACCTTCACCGCCGAGCAGGGCCGGGATGGTGGTTTGCGTCGCTGACACGCGAAGTGCATTGCAGCTCCGGTCACGATGCCAGAACAGGTGGGAGGCCAGGATCCGAACCCCGGAGTCGACCGGCTGGACTAGGACATCCTTGACGGAAAACCGGTCCTGGTCCGTCGTCTTTGCATTGAAGGGATCGGAAGCAAACTCCTCGGCATTGATCGGGATTTTGAGCGCAAGCGGCTTGACCACACGATCCCCAGATACATGGAATGCATTCCCGTTCCTGGTCACGAGGAGCAGGCCGTCCCCGAGCACATCGATGGAGCCATCGCGACCTTCCCCCGGAACGGCGAGCTTGGCCACCTTCACGTTGTACAGGTTTGTCTGAAGCACCGGACTGTCCTGCAACGAGGACAACCGGGCCCGGATAGCCGCGCGATACTTGTGCGCGAGGGCGCCGGCGAAGAAGGCACCGCCAAGGGCGGCCATGACGAGAATGCCGAGCAGGGCCCAGCGCTTGACCTGCATGGAGAACGTTTCCTGTGGTGGGTCGAGCCCGCAGCGGGAAGGAAGGCCGAGGCAGGCCAGGGGTGGGAAGGGCCGACTGCAAGATGACCACGTGCCGTCACCCGTCAAGTCAGTACGGCATGGCAGTTTGGGGTCTTTGCCACATCTGGCCGGATCGCGATATTTCGACTGTCGCCACTGCGGCGGTCGCGTCTTCCGCGGATCCATGCAGAGGCCCTGAAGTACCTGCCCAGCAGGTTGCCCGGCTGATGTTACTCCCCTGATTCGGCCGCGTCCGTCCGGAGGACGGAAAACCACTGTCGTTAGCGAAGCGAGGAATGATGAGCGTCGGGCTAAAAGCACTGGCCGCCATGGGGCTGCTGACACTCGGAGCTTGCGGAGGCAGCATGATGACCACGGAAGAGACGGCGGCACCGCTGCCAGGCCTGAACGACGTCACCGACGCGCAGTGGGCGGCACTGGCGCAACGCCAGATTTTTTTCGGCCACCAGTCCGTCGGCGGCAACATCATGCAAGGCGTCGCCGAGGTGTTGTCAGGGAATCCGCGCGTCCGCCTCAATGTCGTGGAGTCGCGCGCGCTCGGCGACAGTGCGCAGCCAGCATTCCGGCACGCCCTCGTCGGTCGCAATGACTTCCCGATCGAGAAATTCGACGACTTCACCGAGATCGCATCCACCGGCTTTGGACCGGACGGCGGTGTGGCGATGCTGAAGCTGTGCTACATCGACATCCATACGCACACGGACGCGGAGGACCTCTTCGCGCAGTACCAGCGCCGCGTCGCAGAACTGCGGTCCACCAACCCGGCCTTGACGATCGTTCACTTCACGTCGCCCCTGACGACCATCGAGAACTGGAAAGGACAGCTGCGCGCCCGGTTGACGGGGAACAATACGCAGCGCGACCGCAACGTCGTTCGCCACCGCTACAATGAGCTGATGCGCAGGGCCTACGAGGGACGCGAGCCGTTGTTCGATATCGCCCGACTCGAAGCGCGGCTCCCGGATGGTCGCAGCGTCTTCTACCGCGCGGGATCGGAGCATGTCCCGCTACTGGCACCGGCATACACGGACGACGGCGGCCACCTGAATGCCCAAGCGCGGCGCATGGTCGCCGAGCAACTGCTGATCATGCTCGCCCGGTTGGAACCGCCCCGTTCAACGATCGCGGCCAAGGGCAGCTGACGCGCATGGGCGGTACCTCGCTGCCCGGCGCACGATCCTGATGCCCTCATGGTGATCGCCCAGGTTGTCGAAAGCGACGCGCCCGGCGGCACCGAGCGGCTCGTCATTCAGATCGCGCAGGATCTTGGCCGTCGCGGGCATCGCGTGGTCGTCATTGGTCCGGCGGAAGGGCCGGGCAATGGCTGGCTTGGGGAGCAGATTCGGGCACTGGGCTTCGCGTGGGAGACAGTGCCGCGGCGCTGGATGCTCGACCCTCGCGCCGTGCTCGATCTCATGAGAGTCCTTCGACGTCATCGTGTGGAAGCAGTACACTCTCACGAGTTCGCCCCCTCGGTTTTCGGCGCGGCGGCCAGCTGGCTGCTTCGGCTGCCGCACGTCATCACCATGCATAGCAATCTCTATTTCGCACAGGCGCGCCGCCGCCGCATGGCAATGCGTTGGGCGGCAACACACTCCACCGGCGTGGTTGCCGTCTCGCGCGACACGCGGGCAGACATCGAGCGCTTTCTCGGCGTCCCCGAGGGCGATGTGCAGGTGGTCATCAACGGCATCGCCGCGCGTCCGGGGCGCCGCGACCAGTTGCGACGCGAGCTCGGTCTCGATGAGCGCGACCTGCTGGTTGTGGCCCTCGGGAACGTGAGCCCCCGCAAGGCACATATCCTTCTGCTACGGGCACTGATTCAGCTTGGTGTGCGTCGGCCTGACCTTCGGTGGCACCTGGCGATTGCCGGAACCGACCAGGGTAGCGCCGCGGAACTGCGCGATGCCGCCGCCCAGCACGGTATCGCGCATCGCCTCCACCTGCTCGGTCACCGACCGGACACCGAAGACGTCCTGGCGGCGTCAGACCTCTTCGCAATGTCGTCGCTGCATGAAGGAATGCCGCTGGCCATCATCGAGGCAATGTTCGCGCGTCGCGCGATCGTATCGTCGGCCGCCGGCGGCATCAGCGAAATGATCGTGGATGGCATGGAGGGCATCCTCACGCCGGTGGGGAACGTGGAGGCGATGTCAGCTGGACTCGAGCGCCTCCTGTCCGATTCGGCGCTGCGCGAGCGGATGGCAGCCGCCGCCTATCTGCGGGCGGAGCGTGAGTTTGGCATCGCGCCAATGATGGACGCGTATCTCCGGCTGTACCAGCATGCGGCGTGATCGGCTCGTCACCGCCGGGCTTGTGCTTGGCGGCGTGCTCGTCGGCGCCGTCGCGGCCGAACTGCTGCTCCGTGCATATGTGCGGTACGGTGGCGACGCCGGTACGCGGCTCGCAGAGCACGATCCGCTCCACGTGCAGGTAGAGCCGCTCGGCACCGTCGGATACAAGCAGCGTCCCGGCTCGGCGTTTCGCTACTACAACGGCACGGTGGCCCACGCGAACAGCCTCGGCTATCGCGGTCCCGAGATCACGGTGGACAAGCCGAAGGATGTGTTACGTGTCGTATTGCTGGGCGGGTCCACCACGCACGGGTGGGGGGTGCACGATACCGCAACCATCGACGCGTTCATGCGTCGCCGACTCGCGTCGGAACGGTCACCGCGGTACGAGATCATCAATGCGGCGATGGACGGTTACGACTCCCGGCAGATTCTCGAGCGTATCAGCAATGATGTGCTGCGACTCGATCCTGACATCCTGATCATCAACGGCGGGATCAATGACGTGCGCAATGCGCGCTTTCCCCATCTCGTCGAGGACGACCCGCGCACATTGCTGTGGGGCGGTACGCTCGACCGCATGCGTAGAGAAGCCATCCAGGGTCGTTCCTGGTGGACGACGGCGAAGCATCACTCGCTGCTCCTTCGGCTTCCGGGATATCTCGCGGCCATGCGCTCGCAGCAGACGCCGAAACGCGACTCCACACTAATCGGATTCCCCGAAGCGGCGGACCTTTTTGAGGATAACCTGCGGGACATTGTACGCATCGCTTCCGCGCACGACATCCGGCTGATTTTCGCCACACCGCCGTCGTCACTGCGGACACGCTATGCGCCCGGCGCCGCTCCTGAGAAGAGCTATTGGCTGGGCGATGCCGAGAGCACGGCGAAATATCGGGACACGCTCGCGGCGCGAATGGAACGAGTGGCAAGTGATCCCGGAAAGGCGGCCGCGCCGATTCTGTATCTGCGGCCCACAATTCCGGCCGAACAGTTTCTCGACGACGCACACCTGACGGCCGAGGGGAATGCAGCGATCGCTGCCGTGTTCAGCGAGGCCGTGCGGCGAATCGCTACGACGATGCCGGCCGCGCCGTGAGGGCAGCAGCGGCGTCGCGCGGGAGTCGTCGGTTGCTCACGGTCAAGCCAGCCTCCGACTGGCCCCTCCCGGTCAAGCACCTGCTGTATGTGTGGGCGCTCACGTTGTTCGACTTTCATTTTTTCCTGGCGAACGTCGTCGCGCAGCCGTTCGTGTATCTCCTGCACTTCGGCTATCCGCTCCTCTTTCTCGTGCTCGCGTTGAAGGCGCCCGCCGTCATCGCCCGCGAGAAGCCCTGGGTCTGGTATCCGCCGCTGCTGATCATCGTACTGATCGCCGGGATGACGCTGCCCTTCGCCGCCAACAAGAATCTCGCGAAGGTTTCGTTCCTCTTCCTGTTGAATTACTACGCGCTGGCGCTGGCGACTTCGGTGTACATCAGGAACGCGCGACAGGCGATGCCGATCGTCATCATGCTGTTCGCGCAGTTCATCTGGTACGCGATCTGGGCAGGGGCCAAGGGACTGGTCCCCTGGCACCCGACGCTCGCCAACTACGACGGATTCGCCGGGCTGATGGTGCACGGTGCTGGGTTGTGCTACTGGTTTGCAGTCGCGGCCAGGGGCCGGAAGACCAAGATCTTCCTGTACGCCCTTGCCGCCTACTGTGTTTTCGGCGTGGTCGCGTCGTTCGCGCGGGCCGCGTTTCTCTCGCTGATCGTCGTCGTCGCGTGGATCTGGATGCGCTCGCCGCGGAAGTTGCTCACGGGCGCCGGAATCATCGCCGGTGGTATCGTGGCTGCCGTTGGCGCGATGCTCATCTTCGAGGAAGGGTTCTTCCTGAACGAGATCATGTCGGCGTTCGAGGAGGGTACTGAGGAGGGCACTGGAGCCCAGCGCTGGGAAGTGTGGAAGGTGGGCTTCAAGGTCTGGATGACCCATCCCATTTTCGGCGTCGGCGCAGGCAATTTCGGCGCGTTCGCCGCCGGATACTTCCGTTTCGGGGAGCTTCCCGCATTCCCAAATCCGAACATGCTCTACGGCTTCAATCTGCACAATTCCTACATGCAGATCCTTTCGGAGTTCGGCCTGATCGGAATCCTCGCTTTTGGCTGGGCCTTATGGGATTTCCAGAAGAAGAACCGCGAAATCCGCACCGCCGAGGCAGGCGCCCGGTGGGCGCAATCACATCCGCGCTGGAACCTCCGCTTCCTGGCCTTGGGGCTCGAGGCGGCGAACCTGGGCAACGTCCTGTGCGCTGCATTCTACGCGACGCTGTTCATGCCCTGGTTCTTCACCATTTGGGCCGCCAACCGCATGCTGTGGGCAGTCACACGTCCCGGCCCTGGCGAAGTGCGTCCGCCGCGTCGCTCAGCGGCGCGCCACCCGCAGTCTCTGCCGCGTCCGAGTACCGAGGGGCCGCCCGTCGACTGATCACGCGTGCCCCCCCGTGGCGCAACCATTATCTTGGGATACCGCAAGGGGGGCAGTGCGCAAGCCGCCCCGCTCCCACCCTCCCTTCCACAACCGATCCGACTATGCAGGACTTGAAGACCGAACGCGAGTTCTACGACAAGCTCTTCTCCGAAAACCCTGAAAACGAGCACATTACGTTCGGCTACGACGAGATTTACGATTTGGCCTTTCCTCAGGCTCCGGCGGGCCTGCTGCTCGACCTCGGGTGTGGCACAGGGGCGCATACCATTCGGCTTGCGCGGCGGGGCTATAGCGTCGTCGGTGCGGAACTGACATTTCCCGGCGCTCAGGCAGCAGCCAACCGCCTGAAGGCCGAGAAGTACGCGCCGCTCGTGGTCGTCGCAGACGCAGAGCATCTCCCCTTCAAGCCTGGCGCCTTCCACACCGTGTGGGCCTCGCTGCTCCTGCACCATTTCCCGGTGCTCGACCGGCTGCCTGCGGAGATCCGGCGCGTCACGAGCAAGCGCATCGTGACCTTCGAAGCCAATTCCGGCAATTTCCTTACCTGGCTCGCCTTCAATGTCGTGAATCCCATCTGGGGCTTGAAGACCACGACCAAGAACCAGCGGGCGCTCAGTCCGGACAAGGTCCGCAGCGTGTTCGAGTCGCTCGGCTTCCAGCGCTTCGCCCTGCACTTCGTGGATCGCGGCTGGAATGACCGTGCGGGAAGCTTCCTGCGCAATGCCTATCGCGGCATCACCTCGATGCTCCCGGAGCGCTTCCGGGCCAACAAATTCCTGTTGTCCGCCGAGTTGTCTGGCTGAATGGGGATGGAGCGCGCGCACGCGGAGTCTGCCCCGTGGGTGTGTCTCATCTACCACGACGTCACTCCGCATAAACCGGTCGCCTCCGGCGGCCGGGATTACTTCTCGGTGTCGGAGGCGCAGTTCCACCACCAGCTGGACCTCATCCGTGCGTCCGGGCTGCGGGGCTGCAGCATTGCCGATGCAATCACGCATCCTTCCGCCGCGGTTGCCATCAGCTTCGACGATGGCGATCTGGGTCAGG
>DASPMP010000209.1:0-18120 GCA_035626995.1 Gemmatimonadaceae bacterium | reverse complement strand
GCGGCTGGTCAGGTCAGAACGGAACTGGGTGACGCGCGCGAACTGCTGCGAAATCCGCGCGTCGCGCGCCGCGATGCTGCCGGATGCGGGGTCGATGCTGGCCGGCGCGACGAACACCGGGCGTGACTCGTCGCCAAGGGTGAAGCGCGCGACGTTGTCGAAGTTGAGGTCGACAGTGCGCTGCCGCTTCAGGTTCAGCGAGTACGAACCTTCGACGTCGGCGTTGAAGCGTCCGTCCAGCACTGCGCCGCGCCACGAGAGGTTTCCGCGGACGCTGCGGGGCGGCGCGTAGTCCGGAGCGAACAGCGAAACGTTCGGCGACGTGTTGGAGAAGGGGGACCCCGCGGTGCCGTCGGCGCATTCGGTTGGAATCGCGGTGGGATCGCTGTACAGCTCCCACGCCGGCACCGGCGCCGCCGAGCCAACGCAGACGATCTGCTGCGTGCCGCTTGGGAGGCCGGTCTGGTCGAGCACCGAGCCCACCGGGCCGCCATTGGCGCTCGCGAAGATGCCGATGCCTCCGCGAACGACAGCGCGCGGCCGGCGCGCATCGCCGAAGAACATTCGGATTTCATCCGCGTCGCCGAGCACCCAGGAGAAGCCGAGGCGCGGGCTGACCGCGAGCATCGTCGGGATCCGATCGTTGCGGAGACCGAAAGAGCTCTGCACCGCAGGATTGAACTGCGGCGACCCCTGGTGACGCGAAGCGTCGAGGCGCAGCCCGTACTGCAGCTGCACGTCCTGGGTGCGCCGATAGGAATCTCCAATGGAGATGGAGCCGACGTACTGCCCGAACGACCGCTCGCGGACGCTGAGGGTGCGGGTGAAGCTCGCCGGAATCCCTGCGGCGAGATCCTCGAGGGAGTTGAAGGTGAAGGTCCCGCGCAGGTTGTTCGACGGGTCGCTGTTGCTGCCGCGGTACCGCGCTTCCGTCGTGAGCTTCACGCGATGCTTGTTCCCTTCGTCGAACCAGCTCAGCGTGTTCTGAAAGGAGTACTGGTCGCTGCGTGAGCTGGAGCTGAGCGACTGATTGCCGCCGAAGATGAGATTCTGGACGCTGCTGCTGCCGTCGCCGAATGCGGAGGTGACGCGTACGCGCCCCGCCGGAAGATCGAGATACGGATCGCCCGCATTGCGGGTGAGCGTGGCGCCGACCGTCGTCTCGGTGAGCACGAGCTTGACGTACGCGCTGTGCCGCGCCTGGACGCCGGCGCCCCAGTTGAACCGGTCCCCGCTTGCGCTCCCGAGCTGGGTGGTGCCGCCGAAGACAGGGCTCTGGCGTCCCCAGTTGCCGTTCAGGGTGAATCCATATGAACTGCCGCTGCTCGAATTCGGCGGCGAGATGTCGATACTGCCGAGAAGGGAGCCGTTGTCGCTGAGGCGCTGCTGCTGGAAGGGACCGAGCAGCCCCGGGACGTTCTGCGACTGCAGGATGGACACAAGCCTGTTGACCGAGTCGCTCGCGACGCCGGCCGTCTGCAGCCCGACCGGATTTGTGCCGAGCAGCGTCTGGTTGTCACGCGCCTGTCGGCCGAGCTGCCACGACGTGTTATAGAAAACCTTATTGAGCACGAGCGGGCCGGAGAGCCGTCCGCCCAGCGAGACATTGGTGTACTGCTGGCCGAGTGCGCTGGCGGCGCGATCGGTCCACTGGAGCTGTGGGGTGTTGAGCACCATGCTCACGCCGACCGTCCGGAAGTTCGAGCCGCTCCCCGTACGGATGTTGAAGTTCGCGCCACTGAACCCGCCTCGGCTCGCGTCGTACGGGCTGGTGGCGAGTGAGGTGGAGATGGCCGCGTCGCGCGGGAGCCCGTTCGCGCCGAACTCCATGCCGTTGAGCGTGACGCTGTTCTGGTCCGCGCCGAGACCGAGGACGGAGAAGCCGTCAGGTCCGCCCTCGATGCCCGGGACGAGGAGCACGCCGGGGAGGGATGCGGCCATCGCGGCGAGATCGCCCTGGAGGTCGGCGGGGAGATTGTCCGGGTTGACCTGGCGTTCGGTGCCGCCGACGTCGGGGGTGTTGGAGTTGCGTCCCACGCGCTGCTGCACCGCCGCGACCACGGCGATGGTGTCGAGCTGGACAACGTCGAGGGACGCGTTCGCGATGAGGACATCCTCGTCGGCGAGCCGCTTCACCTGCTGCTGGCGATAGACGTAGCCGATGAGAGCGTAGCCCATCATGTAGTCGCCGGTGCCGTTCGGGAAAATGATCTGGAAATTGCCGCGGGCGTCGGTGCGCGTCTCGCGGGTGACGTTACCGGGGATGGAGGTTGCGATGACGCGGACGCCGACGAGCGCCATGTCGTCGGTGTTGGTGACGCGCCCGCGGATGACGTCGGACTGCGCGCGCGCGAGGGAAGGAATGCAGAGCGCGAGCGCGGCGAGCAGTGAGGCCCGTGCGATGAATGCGATTGCCCGCGAAGCTGTCATGGACACCGGTAAAATGCTCCAAAGCGGCGACGGGGAATTAGACACCGGATTCGGCCATATGGACCAGTGTTGTGTTCGCATTCGGAGGCGGAGTCGAGATGACGTGAAGTATGGGTGGATTGTGACGGCTAGCACGCGATATGCAAACATACGTTCCCGCACCTCTCCTGGTGTGCTCACAGTTCCAGAAAGGTCTTTCGTCGGGATGGGTTGGAGCGCATCCACCCGGCGGAAGGCCTTTTGGCGTTCATGTCTTGGGAGGTCAGGGCAGCGCGGGTACCCGGCCTCCTCAGAGGTCGCGTTCTGGGTGCCCCCGCGACCCTGACCTCTCGCAGCCCTGTTCTCCGGTCCGCGCTCCACGGTCGGAAGCCGCGAACGCCGCTAGCGGCGCGGAGGGCGAGCAGACGTTCACTGTTCGAGACTAGGCGGTAGCGGTCGGGCGTGGGCGGAGCAGCAGGGGCACCCAGAGAGACAAATGCTGAAACTTCGGCCTGCACTAGACCGTCTAGTCAACACATGTCCAAGTCCGCACCACTCCTCCAGGGCACCCTGGACCTCATCGTCCTGCAGCTGCTGCGCGCCGAGCCGACCAACGGCTACGACCTCGCGCTGCGAATCCAGGCGACGTCCAGCCAGGTCCTCAACGTCAATGCCGGCTCCCTGTACCCCGCCCTCTACCGGCTCGAGGAAAAGGGGCTGATCCGCGCGGAGTGGCAGGAGACGCCGAATGGCCGGAAGGCCAAGGTGTATTCCGTCACGGCCAGCGGACGCAAGCATCTCACCGAACAGCGCGAGGGCTGGGAACGATTCTCCGCCGCACTCGGCGCCATCCTTCGTACCACGTAGCAGAGGTTTCTCCCGATGTTGAATTGGCTGCGGCTCCGGCTCCGGGGCGTGGCGCGCCACGGTGCGCTCCAGCAGGACATGCACGACGAGATGCGCGCGCACATCGAGCGCGCGACCGAGCGCCTCATGCGTCGCGGGATGAGCGAGGCTGACGCGCGCGCCGAGGCGCGTCGCGAATTTGGCAACGCCACCATGATCGAACAGGACGCACGCGACGCCCGGAAAGCGCGCTGGCTCGACGCGCTGCGCGGGGACCTGCGCTTTGCCGCGCGACACTTCGTCCGCCGGCCGCTCGCGTCCGTCACCATCATGCTCGTCCTGGCGCTCGGGATCGGCGTGAACTCCGCGCTCTTCTCGATGATCCAGGCCGTGACGCTGCGTCCCGCGCCGGGGATGCCGGACGACCGCGACCTCGTTCGCATTCGCGGCGTGCAGTGGTCCGACGACCAGTCACAGCGGTTCCCGCGCCGGTTGTCGTACGCCGAGCTGCTGGAGCTGTCGCAGCGACGCGAGACGTTCTCGCGCGTCGCCGGCTGGGCGGTTGATGAAGTGATGGTTCGCGTCGGCAGCGAGCAGCCTCGCGCGGCAAGCGCGCAATTCGTGACGCCGAACTTCTTTTCGACGACAGCCGTCTCGACACACGGCGGCCCCGGTCTGCGCGCGGGAGCGCTCGAGGACGCGCGCGACGCCGAGATGGCAGTCGTGATTTCGCACCGGATGTGGCAGGAGGAGTTCGGCGGCGCCGCCGTCACTGGCGCCTCGCTCGATGTGAACGGCGTCCCGCTGCGGGTTGCCGGAGTCGCACCGGAAAAATTCCACGGCGCCACCCCCGCGTCGGGACGTGCGGCGGCACTGTGGATTCCGGTCTCGGCGCGCAGCGCGATCCTCCGCAACACGTCGCAGGCCCTGGTGAGTCGAGATTCCGGGATCTTCTCGGCGATCGCGCGGGTCGCGCCGGGTGTGTCGTATGCCCATGCCGGCGTTATCGCCGCGGCCGTCGCACAGCAATTCGCGCAGTTGCCGAGGCCGAGGCTGGAAGCCGAGGCCGCTGTCGGAGCCGAGGCCGCCGTCGGAGCCGCTGCCGCAACCCTGAGCCGGCAGACGTCAGAGGTAATCCGCCTGCGCGGCGAAACCGAATTACGCGCGGACACCGAGCTCTCCGTGGTCATCGCGGTATTCGGCACGGTCTGCCTGCTCGTTCTTCTCGTGACGTGCACCAATGTCAGTGCGCTCATGGTGGGCGCCGCGGTTGCGCGCCGGCGTGAAATCGCGATACGTCTCTCGCTCGGCGCGTCGCGCATGCGGCTCGTGCGCCAGCTGCTCACGGAGTCGACCCTGCTGTCGGTGAGTGGCGGCCTCGCGGGACTGCTCCTCTACTGGTGGATCGTGACGCTCCTCGGGAAGCAGCTGCCGGCCGTCGAGATGACCCCCGACCTGTTGACCGTCGGCTTCACGATGGTCTTCGCGCTCGGCACCGGGCTGCTGTTCGGGCTCTCGCCCGCGTTGCATGCGACGCGGGCCGGCGTCGCCAGCGCACTCAAGGACGCGGGGAGCGGTTCGCGTCAGCGGTCGCGGCTGCAGCGTGGATTCGTGGTGGCGCAGATCGTCTTCACCCAGCCATTGCTCGTGGTGCTTGCGATGATGCTCGGCGCGACGCTTGGCCAGGGATCGCAGTTTCCCTCGGAGCGCGTGGGAGAGCGGATCATTTCGCTCCGGTTCAACCTGTGGAGCGGTTACGTCGTCGTGACGAATGCCACCGGCCCGAGTGAAAAGGAGAAGCTCGCGTCGACGATGAAGGATCGGATCGCGCAGTTGCCTGGCGTCGAGCGGATCGTGCAGGAGCCGACGGCGTCGCGCATCGTGCGGGTGAGCGTCGTGCCCGAGGATCGCGGGAACGGCGAGCGGGCGTCGGAGTCGAAGCGCGTCCATGTGGAAGGCGCCGAGCCCGGATACTTCGCGATGCTGGAGATCCCCATCGTTCGCGGACGCGAGCTCGTCGCCGAGGATTCAGTGGCGCTGAACGAAGCCATCGTGATCGACAGTGACATGGCACGCGAGCTGTGGGGAAGCGCGGATCCTGTCGGCAAGCGGCTCACGGGCGTCTTCGACCAGAGCGGTCGTCCGGAGAAGGGTGTGTATGAAGTGGTTGGTGTATTCGACGCGGCGCATCCCACGACGCGCGGCACCATGGACCGGATCTACTCGGCGCGCGCACCGCGGATGCCAGACCAGTTCCTGGTGCGCACGAGCGGTCCAGCGGCGGCGTTGGTGCCGACGCTGAACAAGTTTCTGCGCGCGGAAGCGCCAGACCTCCCCATCGGACGCCTGGAGACGCTCGCGGAAGTGGGCCGCGCCATGGAGCGCGACGCGATGCGTGTCACCGCGGGATCAGGAGCCGCCGGGTTGCTGGCGTTGCTGCTGGCGTCGCTGGGGCTGTATGGAGTCGTGGCGCTCGCCGTCGGTCAGCGGACGCGCGAGATCGGCGTGCGCGTCGCCATCGGGGCGAAGCCGACGCAGGTCGTGCGAATGTTCTTCGCGTCCGGGCTGCGCCTGTCGATCGTCGGGCTGCTCATCGGCTTGCCGATCAGCATCGCCGCCGTGTACTTCGCCAACATCCAGATGGTCGGGCCGCCGCTGGACCTCAGGCTGGTCGCGCTGGCAGTGGGCGTGGCAGTGCTGATCGTTGCGAGCCTGGCGACATGGATTCCGGCTCGGCGTGCCGCTGCGGTGGATCCGTTGACGGCGCTTCGCGCGGACTGAGAGAGGGTTTGAGGGTTTGAGCGTTTGAACGATTAACTGCTGACGGTCACGGTCAGTCGTTCTTCGCCAACAATGCGAGGAGTGAGGTCGAAGACGTCCGCGGTGGCGCGGACGACGGCGTCGCGAACGGCGACACCGTCGACCTCCTCCCGGTGCAGCTCGCGCGCGATGGACGTCATCTGCACCTCGGCGATCCCGCAGGGGACGATGAGGTCGAACCAGGAAAGTTGCGTGGTAACGTTGAGCGCGAAGCCGTGCCACGTCACCCAGTCGCGCGCGTGGACGCCGATCGACGCGATTTTTTGCACACCACCCCGAGTCCAGACCCCTGTGTACTTCGGCACGCGCTCGCCGGCGATGCCGAACGACGCGAGGGCGCGGATCAGCGTCTCCTCGACCTGGCGGAGATACCAGTGCAGGTCCTGCTTGTGACGCTTGAGGTCGATGATCGGGTAGCCGACGAGCTGTCCCGGGCCGTGGAAGGTGACGTCGCCCCCGCGCTCGACCTCGAACACCTCGACGCCGCGCGCGCGGAGCTGTTCGGGATTGGCGAGCAGGTGCGCGTCCTTCGATGAGCGGCCGAGGGTGATGACCGGGGGGTGCTCGACGAGGAGGAGCATGTCCTGATCGATATCGCCGCTGATCCGCGCCCGCGCGGCCGCCCGCTGCACCTCCAGCATTTCCTCGTAGCGACGGACGCCAAAATCACAGACCCAGAGCTCGCGCATGTGTTGCAAGTTAGCAGGGGCTGCGGCGTCCGCTTCCCGAAGTACAAGGCGCTACCAGCACGCTGCACCGGGCGGCGCCTCCCACCCCGTCCTCGGATTGTCCATGAACGCGCGAACGTAGGGCCTGGTGTCAGCCACCGACAGTTGGATGGTGATGCCGAGGCGGGCGAGGATGTCGACGAGCGTCTCGCTGTTGAAGTGGCGGATGTGCCCGTGGATGAGGGCGGACGCGCGAGTGCGCCCGATGTTGAGCGTGCGGGCGAGCTGGTAGTCCGAAGGGTTATCGCGCCGGATGACGTCCTGGATCAGGCCGAACAGCTGGCGCCGGTAATCCATGTGGACCGCGGACGGGTCGCGTCGCGAATTCCGCCGTCGTGTCGGGGAGGTGCGGTGCATCATCGAGGATACACCGATCGCGGCGCGCGCTCGTCATCGAATTGTTGCGACGAGTGTTCTCAGCGTGCGGGAAGCAGGAAGGGCGAGCACCCCCTACCGTCCTCGCGAGCGCGTGTGGTCACAAAACTTTGACAACGTGTGTTGTCATAAAACCTGGACACGTGACTGGGCGTGACTGCTGCCAGGTGCACGCCAACCAAACGCGGATTCCCTGTTTTGCTTGTCAAAGTTTTGTGACCACACGCTCGTTCGCGTGTAGCAGTGACGTGCCGCGAGCCGACAAGCCGAGAAGCCGACAAGCCGACTATTACGCGTGGATCATCCGCCCCAGCGAATCCATCGCCGCTTCGCCGATCGCCTCGGACAGCGTCGGGTGGGCATGAATGGCCAGGTCGATCTCCTCGACGGTGTACTCGTTCGTCCGCGCCAGCACGAACTCGTGAATCATCTCCGTCGCATGCGCGCCGACGATGTGCGCGCCGAGGATCTCGCCGTACTTCGCCCCGCGTATGACCTTCACGAAGCCCTCGGTCTCGCCGGACGTCCGTGCCCGGCCGTTCGCGGAGAAGGGGAACTTGCCCACCTTGTACTCGAGCTTCTTCTCCTTGCACGCTTGCTCGGTGAGCCCCACCGACGCCACTTCGGGGTGACAGTAGGTGGCGCCCGGGACGTTCGTGTAGTCGATGCCGTGCGCGTGCTTGCCGGCGATGATCTCGGCGACGATGTGCCCCTCGCGCTCGCCCTTGTGCGCCAGCATCGGCGGGCCCGCGACGTCGCCGATCGCGTAGATGTTAGCGACTGACGTCGCAAACATCTTGTCTATCTGAATGAAGCCGCGGTCGGTCAACTTCACGCCGGCTTCCTTCAGGCCGATATCCTCCACGTTCGGCGCGCGCCCGGCGGCGACGAGGACGATGTCCGACTTCACGTCCTTCTTGTTGCCGCCCGCTTCCACCGTCATCGAAACGCCATCCTTGCCCACCTTCACGTTCGAAAGCTTCGCGTTGGTGAGCACGTCGATCTTCCGCTTCTTGAATGCGCGTTCGACCTCCTTCGAGGAGTCGGTGTCCTCGACCGGCAGGATGTTCGGCATCACCTCAACGAGCGTGACCTGCGACCCGAACGCCGCGAACACATCGGCGAACTCGCATCCCACCGCGCCGGCGCCGACGATCGTAATGGACTTCGGCGCCTTCTCGAGGATCAGCGCCTCGTCGGATGAAATGACCGTCTTCTTGTTCAGCTCGAGCCCGATCTTGTCGAGCCCCTTCACCCGCGAGCCGGTGGAGATGACGACGGCCTTCTTCGCGTCGTGCTTCTCTTCCTTGCCCTCGGCCGTCTTCACGGACACGGCGTTCTTGCCGGTGAGTTTCCCCGTCCCCTTGATCCAGGTGATCTTGTTCTTCTTGAAGAGGAACTCGACTCCTTTTGAATTTTGCGAGCTCACCGCGCGCGAACGCTTCATCGCAACGCCGAAGTCGAGCTTGACGTCACCAGGCGTGACGCCGAACTCCGGCGCCTTCTTCATCTTCTCGGCGAATGACGCCGCCTCGAGCAGTGCCTTCGCCGGAATGCAGCCCCAGAGGACGCAGGTGCCGCCGAGTCCCTCGCGCTCGATGACCGCGGTGTTCAGGCCGAGCTGGGCGCAGCGGATGGCGCCGACGTAACCTGCCGGTCCGCCGCCAAGGAAGATCACGTCAAAGGAAGCCATGAGAGGGGAAAAAGAGGGTTGTCAGCGGTGGCAGTTTTTCAGGTTGTCGGCTTGTCGGCTTGTCTACGAAGTGATAAGCCGAAAAGCGGACAAGCCGATAAGCTGTTTCAGTACACGAGCATCAACGGGTTCTCGATCATTCGGCGCAACGTCACGAGGAACCGCGCGCCCACCGCGCCATCCACCGCGCGGTGATCGCAGCTCATCGTCACCCGCACGCGCTTCCGCGTCTTCAGCTCGCCATCCACCACGACTGGTTGGTCCTCGGCGGTGCCGACGGCAAGGATCGCGACTTCGGGCGGGTTGATGATCGCCGTGAACTGGTCGATCTGCATCATCCCGAGGTTGCTCAGCGAGAACGTGGAGCCCGTGTACTGCTCGGGCTTGAGCTTCCGGTCACGCGCGAGCTTCGCCAGCTGACGCGATTCAGCTGAGATATCGCTCAGCCGTTTCTGGTCCGCGTCGAAGATCACGGGGACGATCAGCCCATCGTCGGTAGCGACGGCCATGCCCAGGTGCACGCGGTTGTGCTGACGGATGCGGTCGCCGAGCCAGTGCGCGTTGACTTCGGGATGCTGCGCGAGCGCGGTCGCGACGGCCTTCATCAGGATGTCATTGATGGAGACCTTGAACTCGTCGCCCATCTCGAGCATCGCCTCGCGCATCTCGACCGCGCGCGTAAGGTCGAACTGCGCGGTGAGGTAGAACGTCGGAATTGGCCCGATGGACTCCGACAGTCGCTTGGCGATCGTCTTCCGGATCTGCGTGAGGGCGATGTCGTCGAAGTCCGCCCCGCTGCGCGGGCGGCTCTCGGCTCTCGGCCCTCGGCCCTCGGCGGTTACCGGTGCGGCGGATGCGGCGGCATCGATGTCCCGCTTGATGATCCGACCGCCGGGGCCGGAACCCTGGACCCCGGAGATGTCGAGTCCGCGTTCATTCGCGATTCGACGCGCCAGGGGAGAGCTCCTCGTGCGGCCACCGTTCCCGTCGGCCCTCGGCTCTTGGCTCTCGGCTCTCGGCGGCGCAGATGGCGGCGCAGATGGCGGCGCCTTTTCCTGCGGCGGCGTGGATGCTTCGCCCTGCGATTGCTGCGGAGACTTCGGCACCGACGACGCGCCGGCGGTCTCCTGCGTCCGCGCCACGACTTTCTCGGGTGCCTTCGCGGCGCCACCGCCCTGGGCCGCTCCACCACCCGCCTCGGCGATCAGCGCATCGATGTTCTCGTCCTTCGTCGCGATCACTCCCACCAGCTGACCGACGGGACGCGAGTCGCCTTCATTGATGAACCGCTTGCGCAGCACGCCGTCACCGCGCGCGACCAGCTCCATGATGGCCTTGTCCGTCTCCACCTCGGCGAGGGGCTCGCCGCTCTTCACCGCGTCGCCTTCGTTCTTCAGCCATTTGACGAGACGGCCTTCCTCCATGGTCGGAGAAAGGGCTTCCATGAAGACTTTCGTGGCCATGATCTGCCCTAGTCGAGGTACATGACTTTGCGGACGGCGGCGATGGTCTTCGCGGCGTCCGGCTTGGCCAGCTTTTCGAGATTCTTCGCGTACGGCATCGGGACGTCGGCCTGGTGCACGCGAATCACGGGGGCGTCGAGGTCGTCGAAGCAATCGCGCTGGATGTAGTCCACCACCTGCGCGCCAATTCCGGCCAGCTCCCACCCTTCCTCGAGCACGACCGCGCGATTCGTCTTCTGCACGGACGCCTTGATGGCCTCGATGTCCATGGGGCGCACGGTGCGCAGGTCGACGACGTCGACGCGGATGTCCTCCTTCGCCAGCTGATCCGCGACCTGCATGGCGACGAGCGCCATCTTGCCGTTGGTGATGATGGAGCAGTGATCACCCTCGCGCTTCAGCTCCGCCTTGCCGATGGGGATGAGGTATTCGTCCTCCGGCACTTCACCCTTGGTGTTGTACAGCATCTCTCCCTCGAGGAAGAGCACCGGATTGTCGTCGCGGATCGCGCTCTTGAGCAGTCCCTTGGCGTCGTAGGGCGTTCCGGGTGTCACGACCTTCACACCGGGCATGTGCGCGAGCCATGACTCGAAGGCCTGCGAGTGCTGCGCCGACAGCTGGAGCGCGGCGCCATTCGGGCCGCGGAAGACCATGGGCATGGGATACTGGCCGCCGGACATGTACAGCATCTTCGACGCGGCATTCAGCACCTGATCGAGCGCGAGCACCGCAAAATTCCAGGTCATGAACTCGATGATGGGACGCAGCCCCGCCATCGCGGCGCCGACGCCCACACCGGCGAATCCCAGCTCGGTGATCGGCGTGTCGACGACACGCATCTCGCCGAATTCCTGGAGAAGTCCCTTGGAGACCTTGTATGCCCCCTGATAGACGGCGACTTCCTCGCCCATGAGGAAGACGCGGTCATCGCGCTGCATCTCCTCGCGCAGCGCCTGGTTCAGGGCATCTCTGTATGTGACTACTGGCATCTGATTCTCGGCTCTCGGCTCTCGGCCTCGGCTAACTGCTCACCGCGGCGGCTTCCGCGGTCGCGTCGCTCGTCGTGTCCACCAGCACGTCTTCGAACAGCGCTTCCGGTGGCGGCTCGGGGCTCTTGTCCGCGAAGTCGATCGCGTCCTGGACCTCTGCCTTGAGCTCCTCGTCGAGCTTCTGCAACTGCTCTTCGGTGAGCTCGCCTTGCTCCTGCATCTGCACGCGGAGGAGCACGATCGGGTCGCGCTTCTGCCACTCCTCGAGCTCGGCTTTCGTGCGATAGGTGCCGCTCACCGCGTCCGACATCGAATGTCCCATGAAGCGATAGGTGCGCACCTCGAGCAGCGTCGGAAGCGATTCCTTGCGCGCGCGCTCGATGGCTTCGCCCACCGACTTCCGCACGGCGAAGACGTCCTGCCCGTCGCACTGCGCGCGGGTCATGTTGTACGCCGCGCCGCGCTCGTAGATGTCGTGAATGGCGGACGCGCGCTCGAGCGCGGTGCCCATCCCGTAGCGGTTGTTCTCGATGATGTACACGACCGGCAGCTTCCAGAGGCCGGCCATGTTGAGTGCCTCGTGGAACGCACCGGTGTTCACGACCGACTCGCCCATGAAGCAGATGCAAACCTGGTCGCCGCCGCGGTACTTGATGGCGAAGCCGACCCCGGTCGCCACGGGCACATGTCCACCAACAATGCCATGGCCGCCGAGGAAGTTGAGATTTCTATCGAACAGGTGCATCGAGCCGCCCTTGCCGCGGGAGCATCCGTCGATCTTCCCGAACAGCTCCGCCATGATCGAGCGAGACGACATCCCGCGCGCGAGCGCCTGGCCGTGGTCGCGATAGGTGGTGATGATGTAATCGTCGGGGCGGAGCAGCGAGATCGTTCCGGTGCTCACGGCTTCCTGGCCGATGTACAGGTGGCAGAAGCCGCCGATCTTGCCCAGCGCGTATGCCTCGGCGGTGCGCTCCTCGAAGCGGCGCTGCAGCAGCATGGAGCGGAGCAGCGCCATGTTGTCGCCGCTGCCGTTGTGGCTACCGTTGTCGCTATTACGCGACTTCGCGGCCTTGTCCGCCTTTTTGTCCGCCTTCTTGTCCGTCTTCATGTCCGGTGTCATCTGCTCACACTCCCGCTGCCTGGACCTGTTCCCATGCGTGGTAGCTCGACCGGACCAGCGGCCCGGATTCAACATGCTTGAAGCCCATCGCCCGGCCCGCTTCACGGAACATCGTGAACTCGTCCGGGGTGACGTAGCGATCGAGGGCGATGTGCCCGTCTGACGGCCGCAAGTACTGGCCCAGCGTCAGGATGTCGACGTCGACTGCACGGAGGTCTTCCATGACCTTGAGCACTTCCTCGTTCGTCTCGCCCATGCCGAGGATGATACCCGTCTTCGTGGGAATGTCGGGCGCGGTCGTTTTCGCGAACCGGAAGATCTGCATGACCCGCTCGTAGCGTCCGCCGGGACGGCACTTCTTGTACAGTCGCGGCACCGTCTCGGTGTTGTGGTTGTAGATCTCGGGACGCGCCTCGAGCACTGCGCGAATCGCGTCTTCGTCCCCCTGGAAATCCGGGACGAGGACCTCGACCGAGCACTCGGGGAGCTTCTCGTGGATCTGCCGGATGGTCTCGGCGAATGCCCAGGCGCCATAGTCGGGCAGGTCGTCGCGGTCGACGGAGGTGATGACCGCGTGGCGCAGCTGCATCTCGGCGACGGCGTGGGCGACGCGGGACGGCTCGGTGGCGTCGAACTTCGGGGGACGTCCGTGGGCGACGGCGCAGTAGGCGCAGTTGCGGGTGCAGACATCGCCAAGGATCATGAACGTCGCGGCGCCATGCTCCCAGCACTCGCCGACGTTGGGACAATGCGCTTCTTCGCAGACTGTATGCAGGTCCAGGGACCGCATCATCTGCTTGAGCTTCAGATAGTTGGGTCCACCCGGCGCCTTGACCTTCAGCCAGGGGGGCTTTCGCTCCGGAAGCGGCTGCACCCGGTGGCGTCCCATGATTTGGTAGAGAGTGTCCGCCATTCCTCTGGGGTCAGGGTGCGCGGACGGGGTAATCTACCCCGGCTGGATTGGGGCGGTAGCGAGCCTAACCAGCATGGAACAAACTAGCTGGTTAGCGTGGTATCCTCCGTTCGGGCATGGCGATGCGAGCCATTGGTGTGTACGGTTCGCTGAAACCCCGCCACGAGGGGTCCGTAGGGAAGACAGAACTTTTGAGGATTACTGGTATGCTCCGCACCGTGTTCATGATCGGACTTTTCGCGCTGGCAGGGTTGTTCCTGCTCAAGGTGGCGTTTGGTCTGTTTGGGGTACTATTCGCGATTCTGCTCATGTTGCTCGGCTGGGCGATCAAGATCGCTATCGTCGGGCTCATCCTTTACTTCGTGATTCGCATCGTCAGTCCGGACACGGCGTCGAAGCTGAGATCGAAGTGGTCGTGAGCTGACGTCGTTTCAGGACGTGAAAGGCCGCTCCCTCGGGGGCGGCCTTTTTCTTTATTGGCCTCGCCGGTGAGTGTGAGCGCCGTGGATTGAGCACCCTTCGGCGATCGCTCGTCGCGCTGTCAGCGCTCCTCGCTCCCTTCGGCAGCCACCCGCGCAAACTGCAGCGCGGGTACCCGGCTGCCTCAGAGGTCGCGCTCCGAGTGCCCAATCCACGTCGCTCACCCGATCGCGGGCCAGAACTCTTGGCCGCCACAATGGGCGGCGTTCACGCCTGAACGTGCTTGGCCACGCGCTGGCCGGGGCTCGCGGGGTAGCTAGCCCGCCGGGCGCTGCGAAGAGTTGGAGCAGGTTGGGGCGGAGGGGCAGGGGCGCCCAGAGCGCGACTCCTGAGGAGGCCGGGTACCCACGCCGCTCTTTGCGTGGGTCGCCGACGAAGCTGAGTGACGAGCGCTAACAGCGCGAGGAACGTTCGCGCGACGGGTGCCCCTGTCCCTCTGGCTCAACCAGGATCACAACCCGATCGGCGCAGCGACCTGCCTGGTCAGCCGAGTCGGTCGAGCACGGCCCAGACCAGCAGTGGCACCATGAGCTCATGATGCCCGGTGATCTCGTACCCCTTGCCGCTGTGCAGCGTCGGGCGCTGGACGACGTTCATCCGCGGCCGGTAGTGCCGTGTCATGTCCAGGTCGCAGGTCGTGAAATTCTGCGGCTTCCCGCTACCAAGATTGCGGGCAATGGTGAGCGCCTTCAGGAAAACCTCAGGCATGATCACCGCACTGCCCAGGTTGAGGACGACGCCGCCGTCGTCGAGGGATACGATGCTCTGGGCGAGGATCCGGAAATCGCGATGGCTGGTGTCACCGATGGCCGCGCCATTGGCCGCCGGATGCTGGTGGATGATCTCGGCGCCAATCGCCGCATGAACGGTCACCGGGATGTCATGCTTCGCGGCCGCGAGCAGGACGCTGAGCTCCGGCTCCGCGAGCGTGGACTGCTGCAGACGCGCCTGCAGCGCCGCTCCCATCCCGAGCTGCGCGTCCATGCCGGCGATGAAGGCCGCATTCATCTCGCGGCCAGTCTCCTCGGACATGCCGAAGGTCCCATCCTTCAGTCCAGCCGCGACGTCTTCCGACGTGCCGCCGAAGCGGGAGATTTCAAAATCATGAATGGCCGCCGAGCCATTCATGGCGATGTGGGTGATGACCTTCCGCTCCATCAGCGACACGAGCAGTGGCGCCAGCCCGGTCTTCACGATGTGTCCCCCCAGCATCACGATGACGCCGCGTCGCTTCTCCGCGGCTGTCGCGAGCGCATCAACGACGCGGCGGAAGTCGCGCGCGACGAGGATGTCAGGCAACGACGACACGAACGCGTGAAACGACCGGTCGCTCCCCGGTGGCTTCGCGAACTCGTCGGCACTCACCTTGTTCTCGCGACGCAGCACCGGCACGGTGCGCACCGCGGTGAGATCAGCTTCCGGGACACTCCGCCGCTTCGGGTCCGGCGGACGCCCGGTCATTGCGGTGCGACCGCCGTGGAATCCGCAGTGGCCATCTTGCCCGGCGTGTAGGAACGCAGGAACAGGCTCAGGGAGCCGAGCTTCATGTGCGACTTCATCTGCACCATGAGGCGATTGTCGTCGTCGGTAAGCCAGATCTCCGCGCGACCGTCTTCCGAGAAGACACCGCGCGCCTTGATGATCGGACGGATCACGATCGTCTCGAAGGTCCCTGCGGGCACCTTGATGCGCTCCTTGCGGAGCACCTGAATGCGGACCGGGTTCCGATCGGGACGGAAGTACTGGTCGAAAGTGTACTCCTTGCCGACTTCGAGCGGGATGGTGCGCACGAAGTACAGAAACGAACCGTCATCGAGCGGCAGCGGGACGGTCGCCTGCGGTTCGCGGTTGTCCTCCACGTAGGTGCTGCCGGGGTAGATCTCGAAATGGCGCTCGCGTTCGCGGCTTCCCTCGTTCATGTCCTGCTTGAACCGGAGCGACGCGAGCGTCTGCGTGTCCATCCAGCTTTCCATGCGGTCGTCCACACGGTAACCGGGGACACCACCGCGGATGCGGAAGAGGATGTGCCATGTCTCGCGCCCCCGTACGGTGTCGAGCCCCATGACGTCCATGGTGCCGCGACCGACGCTGAAGGGCCCGAATTTCACCTGGTAGTCGGCGCGCTCACCGGGCGCAAAGGGCACGGCTGCGCGCGGCGAGCCCTCAGGCGCTGCAGGCGTGCGGACAGTGCTGTCCTGCGCAGGAAGGGCGGTGGCGAGCAAGCCGAGGCCGAGGCCGAAGGCCGAGAGCCGAGAGCCCACGGCCGAGAGCCGAGAACCGAGCGCCGAGGCTGTTCTCACGATGTCACCGCCTGTGCACGCAGCGCTTTCGCGTTGCGATACAGCGCGATGGCGTGCTTCCATGGTTGCACTCGCGTCTCACGGGGACGCAGCTCGTAGCGCGGTGAGAAGCTCACGGTCTCGATGCGACGCGAATGCTTCGACGCCCGCACGAGCATTTCCACGTTGGCGGACCAGCCGTCGGAGTGCAGCAGCGGCTTGTCGCCCGCGTCCTTGAGCATGTCGCGGAGCACGGAGATGCGATACACGCGCAGCGTCCCGAAGGGATCCTTGATGTCGGGAAGCTTCACGAATGGACGTGTGATGTAGGGCGCGATACGGCGCAGCATCCGCGCCGGCGCCGGCCAGGCGTCAGAGACCTCGCGCTCGCCGACGATGAGATCCGCGCCTCCCTCGAAGCGCTTGAACAGCTCGGGGAGATCCTCGGGGCGGTCGGTGAAGTCGGCCTGCATCGTGAGCATGCCGTCGCGTCGTGGATACCGCGTCCGCTTGGACACGGCGCGTACGAGCGCCTCCAGCGCGTGGCCATATCCCTGGTGCATTGGTTCGCCGAGCACGCTCAGCGGCAGGACTTCGGCGTACGACTGGAGGGTCTCGGCGGTGGCGTCCGTGCTCCCGTCATTGTAGACGATGATCTCGTACTCCCGCGCGACGTCCTGCATGACGCTACGCAAGCGCCAGAGCAGCAGGCCGACGGTGGGTGCTTCGTTGTACGCGGGAATGCAGATATAGAGCAAGAGATGCCTCGGGATGGCGTTGCGAGGGCGCGACACGACGCGCCGGCAGACTGAAGGGAATCTGGCGCCTGAGAGTAATACACGGACTGTCAATGCATGTTCGTGGCAACCATCGCAACCCGCTGAAAATGCCGCGCTTGCGAGGTTAGCGGGGCAACAGCTAGCGTCCGCTCCATCAGGACGCCCCCATGGCCTTACAGGAGCCCCGAATGCGTCGAGTGGTTGTGTTGTCCGTGTTCCTCGGAGCGTGCGCCCCGGCAGCCCCGACCGTTTCGACCGGCACGTCGCCGGCCCGCGTGGTCGCCGTCGACGAGCTGCGTCGGGACGTGTACGCGTTCGCTGCGGATTCATTCCTGGGACGGGAGACGGGAACGCCGTCCGCGACACGCGCTGCGCGGTTCATCGCAGACCGGTTGATGTCGCTGGGCGTCGAGCCCGCCGGTGACAGCCTGTTCTACCAGCGGGTGCCGCTCGTGAAGAACTCGTTCGGCAACGGGACGCGCTTCACGGTGACGACGGCCGACGGGACGAGCGCACTCGCGCTCGGCGCCGAAATCACGCCGATGACGAACCTGGGCGCTGGCGCGCCGCTCCCGAAGCGCAACGCCGAAGGGGACGTCGTGTTCGCCGGCTACGGCATGATGACCCACGGCCGGAACGACTTCGCCGGCATCAACGAAGCGGGGAAGGTGATCGTGATGCTGCATGGCGCACCCGCGAACGTGACGGATACCGCGGCACGCTCGGCGCTCGAAAGCCAGGATGAGCTGGGTCAGCGTCTCGTGCGCGCGTTGCAGCTGCAGCCGTCCGCCATCATCCTGCTCATGACAGGGGGAACGGAGGAGTTCTACTCGCAGGCAACGCCGGACCTGCTGCGTTCCGTCGCGCAGGCCCCTGGTGACCAATCCACTTCGGACGCGCAGCGCCCGCTGCCCATGGTGCTCCTCGGCGTCGCGAAGGCTGGATCATCGTTGCTCCCGGCGAACTGGCCGGCGTCGGACGCACCCCAGGCGCTCGCGGGGCGGCGTTTTTCGGGGCGCGTGGAGCTGCGCAGCGAATCGTTCACCGGCTACAACATGGTGGCCGTCGTGCGCGGAACCGATCCGCGCTTCAACAAGACGTACGTGGCGTATGGCTCGCACTATGATCACATCGGCATCCTGTCGGGTACGCCGGGAGACAGCATCGCGAATGGCGCCGATGACGACGCGTCGGGCAGCATGACGATGCTCGCGATCGCGCGC
>DASPMP010000208.1:0-3008 GCA_035626995.1 Gemmatimonadaceae bacterium | reverse complement strand
CCGCCATTCCAGTTGAAGTTCGGATGCACGACGGCGGTCACCTTTTGAGCTCGAAGCTCCTCGGCGAGATCTCCGCTCAGTAGCGTCGTTTCACGCGCGCCATGTCGCGCCGATCGCGTTTCGTCGGACGCCCGCCTTCCTCGTATGCGGGAGTCGGCGCCAGCCGACGCTGTTCCGCCACCCGTTCCCGCTCGCGCCGGCTTTCGTCCGTTTCCTCGTACAACGCCTGTGCCTCCGCGGCCGGCCCCCGATGCTCGGACAGCGCGCGGATGGTCACGACAAAGGTGTTCTGGTGCGCGCGGATGCGCAGCGTGTCTCCGGGATTCACCTGCTTCGCCGGCTTCGAGCGTTCGCCGTTGACGTCGATGTGTCCGGCGCCAACGGCCGTCGAGGCCTGGGACCTCGTCTTGAAGAAGCGTGCTGCCCACAACCATTTGTCGATGCGCATCGCCAGCCAACCCTTTGCGGACTGCCAGTGTCAGATAGAACAGAAGGAAGCGAGAGGAATCAACAATGTCTAACTACGACCAGAACCCCGCGTTGCGCCCGACCATCCTGATCCAGGAGATCAAGGACGTCTACCGCCCGTCGCGGGAGTTGCCACCCGCTCGTCAGGACGCGCCCGAGACACGGGTCGCGCGCGAGACGCCCCGCGCGGCATGACGCTCCGCTAGCGTCCTACATCGCCAGCACCGGTTGGCCGCGCCCGCGGGCGGCCACCGGCCAGCTGGACACCACGCGCTCGTCGCGCACGCCATACACGACGTCCGCGAGATGCACCACGATGCAGACATGGTTTGGAATCACGCGCACCCGGTCGCCAACGCGGGGCCGCCAATTGGTGCGAGTGAGGTCGATGATTCCGTGCTCCTCAGACATCGACATGACAATTGCGTCGCGATGGTCGATCAGGCAGCCGAAGCCATCGGTCGACGCCCCCCGCATCGGCTCGCGCCCCAGTGCCTTGGTCCCCGCGTCGATCACCGCCTGTCCCGGCACGGTCGTGCTGACGACCGTGGCCAGCACGCTCAGCGCGCAATCGTCGTAACTGCACGCGCCGATGTCGGCTGTCGTGCGATCGTTGAAGATGTAAGTGCCGGGGCGCATCTCGGTTACGCCATTGATTGCATGCGTCTCCCACATGGTCGGCGTCGATCCCGCGCTCACCACGTGCAGCGGAATGCCGGCGCGTTCGAATGCCGAGTGTGCGTTCCCCACGAGCGACCCCAGCTCGGCGAGCTGCGTCTCGTGCGTACCCACGGGACCTCGCACATGCCCTGGATAGAACGCAATCCCCGCCAGTTCGAGGTTCGGTAATTCCGCCACCCGCGTTGCCAGGGCGACGCCGTCCGCCAGGTCAGGCACGCCGACGCGATGCATGCCGGCATCGAGCTCGACGAGCACCTTGACCTGTACGCCGCACATGACGGCTGCGTCGCTGAGCTGTTCGGCCGCAGCCAGAGAATCAAGCGCAATGGTCAGGTTGACGCGATCGGCGAGTCGTGCGAGACGCCGCGCGCGCAGCGGTCCGACTGGCGGATACATCACGAGGATGTCATCCGCGACTTCGCTCATGACCTCCGCCTCGAATGGCGTTGCACACGTCAGCCCACGCGCGCCCCGTCTCAGTTGCTCCATTGCGAGCAGAGGCGACTTATGGGTCTTGATATGCGGACGCAGGGCAAGGCCATGTTCTCGGGCGTACGCCGCCCCGCGATCCAGGTTCCGGTTCATCCGGTCCAGGTCGACCACGAGCGCAGGTGTCTCGATGGCGGTGATGTCGGTCATTGATGACTCAGCGAAAGGCAAAAACCGAAGTTGCTTCCCTGCAATGATTTAATACACCTGTGACCTTTTCGGGCTGGACGGCCTGTGCGAAAATGGCCACAATTCAGGTCCCACCACCGCTGTTTTTTCCCCCTTCCAGCGTCTCTATGGTCGATGGCGATCTGACCGCCGTCGTGTCCTTTATTGGCGTCGTCGTACAGCTTGCGGGCGAGCTTCTTCTCGTTCTGCTGTTCGTGCTGTTACGCCGGTACGTCCTTCGGCGCGGATACTTCGCAGCATGGACGCTTGCGTGGGCTTGCGGCGCATCCGCCATCCTGGCCTTGTGCGTCAGGTACATCATCATGCCATCCTTCGTCGCGAGCCCGGTTGACGAGGGTGCGCTGGCGACACGCGCGCTGTATCTCGTGTACCAGGTGGGGAAGCTGAGCAGCTTTGCGTTGTTCATCACGGGAACGGCGATGTACGTGACAGGATCACGGCTCGTGGGGTCGCGCAACCTCGTTGTCATCGGCGTCCTGGCGTACTCGGTTCTCTCGCTGCTCGGATCGGGCGGCGACCTGAACCAACTGGTGGTGTGGCAAGCGCCTGTCGCCGTGGTCGCCCTCGGCACCTGCGCCGCGCTGCTGTTCACTCTCCCGAACTCGCGCCGTACCTTGGGCAGTGCCGCCGGAGGAGGAGCCTTCGCGGTGCTCGGATTCTTGTGGCTCGCCTATGGAATCGCCTTCGGCATGGCGGAGGCGCCGGCGACGCCGGCGTGGGCGTCAGCGGTCATTGCCTACAACACCTATTTCGATCTCCTGCTGAACATCGCGCTCGGGTTCGCGATGGTCGTCCTGCTGATGGAAGATGCGAAGCGCGAGGTGGATGATGCGCAAGCCGAACTGCGCGTGCAGCACGATCAGCTTCGGCGGGCTGCGTTGTATGACACACTCACCGATTCCCTGAACCGGAGAGCGTACGCGCAAGGCGTCGGTCTCGAAATGGCGCGCGGGACCTACGGCACCGTTGTCATTGCGGACCTGGACAACCTGAAATCCGTCAACGACGCGCACGGTCACGCCGCCGGCGACCGATTGCTCCGGCAGTGCGCGGACCTGCTGCGATCGACCTTGCGACCCTACGACAAGCTGTACCGCTGGGGTGGTGACGAATTCCTGCTCGTCATGCCATCGGCGCGTGGCGAGGACGTGGAAGCCCGCCTGCGGGAAGTGCTCAGCCAG
>DASPMP010000207.1:0-5183 GCA_035626995.1 Gemmatimonadaceae bacterium | reverse complement strand
CCCGACGGATACTGGTCGATGAGATGGGCGCCCCGTCTGATCCCAGGACAGCCTGGACGACATCCACGGGAAAGCCGCGTCGACGACCGATCATCCGGAGCGACTCGACGTCCCCGGCACGGCCACGTCCGAAGCCGTGATCGTGACCGATGAGCAGTTCCTTCATGCAGAAGCGGCCGATCAACACGTGCTCGACAAATTCCTCGGCGGTGTACGAGGCGAGTTGCTGGGTAAAGGGGACGACCGCTACGTAGTCGATGGGCCCTTGCGCCAGCACTTCGATTTTCTCGTCCCAGCTCGTCAACAGCGGCGGGGCCGCCGAAGGGTTGACGATTTCCAGTGGGTGCGGCGCGAAGGTGACGGCAACCGCGGACATGCCACGATCGTGCGCCTGCGCTGCCGTGCGATCGAGCACCAGCGAATGCCCGCGATGCACACCGTCGAACGTGCCGACGGTGACCACGGCGCCTCGACGCATCCCGGGCAGTGCGAATTCCTCACGCATCGCGCATCACGACCTTGGGCCGCCAGCTTTCTCCCTCACGGACGGCGATTGCCAGCAGTTCATTCGCATGGCAAAGCGCGGCAAGCTCCCCCGTTGCCTGCGCAACGATCGTTTGCCCGTGCGTGATTCGACGCGCGTCCAGGTCATCCACCACCTGCCGAGGGAGCTGGCCCACCGCCACGTCGGGGGCGATCAACTCGAAGTTGCCAGCCTCGATGGCATCGACGGGGATCGCGTCGGACACGTCGAAGCGGCCGCTGCGCAGTCGTCGCAGCGCGGAGAGATGGGCGGCGCTCCCCGTGGCCTCGCCCAGGTCACGGGCAAGGGCGCGGACGTACGTGCCTCCGCTGCAGCGGATCTCCACGTCCAGATCGGGACCATTCCGCTCCAGTACGGTCCATTCATGCACGACCACGCCGACCGGCTCGAGATCGAGCGGCTTGCCGCGTCGCGCCGCGACATACGCCCGCGTTCCGCCCACCTGCTTCGCCGAATACGCGGGAGGCATCTGGAGCAAGTTGCCAGTCAGGGACGCGATGGCACGCTCAACGACTGCCTGTTCTGGCGGCGGCGCTTCCGCGATCGGATCGCCCGCGAGATCATCGGTGGTGGTCCGGGTCCCGAAGCGCACGCGCGCACGATAGACCTTTGGCTCAGCGTCGAGGAATGGAGCGAGCCGCGTCGCCCGGTTGACGAGCAGCACGAGCAATCCGGTGGCAAAAGGATCGAGCGTCCCCGCATGACCGATCCGCTGAATCCCGACCACCCGGCGGACGCGGGAAACGACGGCATGCGATGTCATCCCCACGGGTTTGTCGACGAGCAGCAGCCCGTCAGTCCGAGGTGCCCTCATCCCCGCTCTTCTTCTCGTCGCGTACCTGCGCCAGCAATGACTCGATGCGCGCCGCCCGCGCGACGCTTTGATCGAGCTTGAAGCTGAGCTCGGGGGCAACACGCAGCTGCATCGTGCGCGCCAGGCGGCTCCGCAGGTGTCCTTTCATGCTCTCGAGCGCGTCCAGCGTCGCGGCGCGCTCGGAGTCGGTGCCGAGGATGCTGACGAAAATCCGGGCGTGGCGGAGGTCGCGTGGCACCTCCACCGCGGTGATGGTGACCATGCCCACGAGGCGGGGATCCTTCGCACCCTCGCGGAGGAAGGTCGCGACCTCCATGCGAATCGCTTCGCCGACCCGGTCGGCGCGCCGGTGATCAGCCATGAGTCCGTATCCTGCTTCAGATGTGTCGCGAGGCGGGGGCGGCAGCCGCCGCCCGGGCTTCAGGACGGGTTGGCCGCGAGGGTGCGAGCGACTTCCTCGGTATGATAAGACTCGATGACGTCACCGACCTTCAGGTCGTTGAAGTTCTCGATGCCGATACCGCACTCGAAGCCTTCGCGGACTTCGCGGACGTCGTCCTTGAAGCGCTTGAGCGATCCGATGGTCCCGTCGTATACCTCGACTCCTTCCCGCACGAGCCGCACCCGGCCCTGGCGATTGATCACGCCGCTGCGCACCATGCAGCCCGCGATGGTCCCGATGCGGGAAATCTTGAACACTTCGCGTACCACAGCTTCGCCGACGACCACTTCGCGCTGCTCCGGCCGGAGCATGCCTTCGAGCGCCGCGCGGACGTCGTTGACCGCTTCGTAAATGATCCGGTACAGGCGAATGTCCACGCCCTCGCGCTCCGCAGCGGAGCGCGCGTTGTTGTCGGGCCGAACGTGGAAGCCGATGATGATTGCCCCGGATGCCTTGGCCAGCTGAATGTCGCTCTCGCTGATCGCGCCGACGCCACGGTGAATGATTTCCACCTGGACTTCGGTGTTCGACAGCTGCTGCAACGCGTCGGCCAGTGCTTCCGACGGACCACCCTGGTCTGCCTTGATGACGATGCGGAGGTTGCGCCCCTGCCCCGGCGCTGTCTGCGACATGAAATCCTCGAGCGAGACGCCGCGATTGGTCCGACGGCTTTTCGCTTCGCGGTCCAGGCGTTGGCGCCGCTGCGCGATCTCACGCGATGACGTCGCCTCCTCGACGACGAGGAGCTGGTCGCCGGCCATGGGAACGCCTTCCGCGCCCAGCACCTGCACCGGAATCGCGGGTCCCGCGACCTTCACGTTCTTCCCGCGCTCGTCCATCAGGGCGCGCACGCGTCCGGCAAACATCCCGGTGATGAAGTCGTCGCCTACGCGCAGCGTTCCGCTCTGTACCAGCACGGTCGCCACGGGACCCTTCCCCGGATCCAGCTGTGCCTCGATGACGGTACCGCTGGCGCGGCGATCCGGATTTGCCTTGAGATCGAGCAACTCGGCCTGGAGCAGGATGGCTTCCAGCAACTTGTCGATGTTCGTGCCCTTCTTCGCCGAGATTTCGGCAGACAGCGTCTGTCCACCGAACTCCTCGAGCACGACGTTGTGCGCGAGCAATTCCTGCTTCACCTTGCCAGGATTCGCCTGCGGCAGGTCCACCTTGTTGACGGCGACGATGATCGGCACGCCGGCATTCCTGGCGTGTGAGATCGCCTCGATGGTCTGCGGCATCACGGAATCATCCGCCGCGACGACGAGCACGACAATGTCCGTGACCTGCGCCCCGCGCGCACGCATGGCGGTAAAGGCCTGGTGGCCCGGCGTGTCGAGGAACGTGATCATCTTGTTGTTACCGACCGTCACGTGGTACGCGCCGATGTGCTGCGTGATACCACCAGCTTCGCCAGCGACGACGTTCGCCTTGCGGATGTGGTCGAGGAGCGACGTCTTGCCGTGGTCGACGTGACCCATGATCGTGACGACGGGCGGCCGGCTGACGAGCTGCTCAGCCGTGTCGGCGACGACGGTCAGCGCGTCCTCCGCCTGATATTCGTCTTCGCGGACTGCCTGGAACCCGAATTCGCCGGCGATCAACTCGATCTGGTCGAAGTCGAGACGCTGGTTGATGGTGACCATAAGTCCCATGTTCTTGAACGCGAAGCCGACAATTTCCGTCGCGGGCAGCTTGAGGATCTGCGCCAGCTCCGAGACAGTGATGAACTCGTTGACGCGGATGATCTTTTTCTCACGCTCCGCGGCCTCGGCCATCCCGGCTTCGCGACGCTCACGCACCTCGCCGCGCATGTCGCTGGCGGTCCGGCGCTGCGGTCCACCGCGCATCGCCGCAAGCGTCTTGGAGACATTCGCATCGACTGCTTCCTGATCGACGCCGCGCTTCCCCTTGCGACGGCGACCCTGCTGCGCGGTTCCGGCGCCGCCTCCGCCGCCCATGCCACTCCCGGGCGCTCCCGGCTTGCGCTCATCGCGTCGCGCGGGGTTGGCGCCGCCTGGCGTCGCGGACGCGACGGGACGCGGCGGACCAAAGCCGCTGCTGCTCGCGACGGGACGCGGGCGTGGAGCTCCCGGCGTGATCGGTCGCGGGCGGGGGCGATTGGATGCGGGACTTCCCGACGACGCCACTGGTGCAGGCGCCTGCGTCTCTCGCGGCATGTCGCGCTGGATCGGTGGCGGCTCATCGCCGACATCGTCGTCGCTCTCGGGACTCGTGTACGTCTCCGGAACCGGTGATGGCTCGAGATCCGGGAGCTCCGTCATGGCTTCCGCCTCGGCCGCGGCCTGTGCGGCTGCAGCCTGCGCGGCAGCTTCCGCAGCGGCTTCTGTCGCCGCGGCTTCCGCGGCGGCGGCTTCTTCGGCGGCAGCGGCAACATCGGCCCGGCGCCGGCGACGCACCGTTGGCGCCGCCGATTCAGCCTGTTGTACCGGCTCAGCTGCGGCCTTGCCCTTCGCCGACTTCGCGACGCGAGTCGCCTTCGGTGCCTTGACCGGCTTGTCGGATGCCGCGGTGCTCGCCGCGACTTCGGCAGGCGCGCGCCGGCGCCGCGCCGGCGCCGCGGGCGCGTTCTGCTTGTCGGCGCGGGTGCGCTTCTCACGCTCCCAGCGCAACCGCACCCGCGCGACCTGATCGTCGCTCAGCGTGCTGGTCGCTCCGCGCACCGGCACGTCCATCTGCCGAAGCAGTCCCATCACTTCGTCAACTGAAATGCCGAACTCCGTTGCCATATCAGAAACGCGCTTGCTCAAATCCCGCCTCCTTCTAGCCCCTATCGGGAGCTGTATCCATCAACTCGCGAATTCCCCGCGCGAGCTGCCGATCGATGATGCCAATTGCCGCTGTCTGTTGCCGACCTGCCGACTGCCCCAATTCCGTTGCCGAGGCCACCTCGATAATCCGGACGCGCCGCGCTTCCAGCAGCGGCACCACTTTGTCCAGACTGTTCTTCGAGGCGTTGGCAGCCACGATGGCCAGCGCCAGATGTCCTTTCTTCACCGCCTCGCGCACCTGCTCCACGCCAACCACGGCGTTGCGCGAACGCACGCCGAGTCCAACGAGGCGCAGCAGCCGCTGCGTTACCGCCGGATCCACTTACGCCGCCGGCTTTTCATCTCCGCCTGACGCCTCGCCGTCGGACTCACCGCCACCTTCCTCGGTGAGCTCATCGATGATCGTCATCAGGCGATCGGCATCGTCGAGCGTGATACCCGGCAGCTTGATGAAGTCGTCCTTCTCCAGATCAATGATGTCGTTGAGGGTTCGGAAGCCCGCCTCCTCGAGGATTGCCACCGTTGCCGCCGGCATCCCACGAATTTCCGACAACTGCACGTCGGCGGCCTCGTCGCCCGGCAAGGGAGCGA
>DASPMP010000206.1:0-2870 GCA_035626995.1 Gemmatimonadaceae bacterium | reverse complement strand
ATCTCCTCCGTGGAGCAATGCCTTACCGCCGGGTGGTGAGCCTCCTCGCCATGCTGTTCTCCACCGCCTGCGCCAGCACGCCGACGCCAGCACCGCGCACGCAGGTGCGACTGGAGCCTCCGCGTCCCACAGAACAGACGGCACCTGCAGAACCGCTGCCGGCGCTGCCTGGCCTGTCATCTGACGTCGCAATCGCCGATCGCCCTTCCGGTCCGCGCGTCACGACCCTCTCCGTGGTAAACCAGGACGTGGCGGTGGTCGTTCGCGAGCTCGCGGCCAAGTTCGGCATGCAGTACTACGTCGATCCCCAGGTTCGCGGGACGGTCAACACCAGCCTCCGGAACGCCACGTTGGCACAGGCGCTGGCCGCGGTGCTCCCGCAAGGCACGACCTATCAGATCCAGGACAACATCATCCGCGTCGGGCCAGCGCGCATGACCACGCGCATTTTCACGCTCGACTACGTCGCGCTGTCCCGCGTCGGCACGGCGTCGACCGTCATCCAGCGCAGGCTCGGCGCGACGGGTGCCGGCAATAATGCGTTCAGTACTGCGACCCCTGCCGCCATCGGCTCGGGCATTGCCGGTAGCGGCGGAGCGGACTTCATCACGGCCGTTTCGGTCGCTGATGTCTGGGAAGAGATTCGCGTCGCAGCGGAAGCGCTGGTGTTCGACAGCCCGGCGGCGGGTGTGCAAGCCCAGGGCACCCAGAGTCAGGCGCTCGCGCCGGGTGCGGGTAACCTCGGCAGCACGGGCCGACCCTATAGCCGTGTGGGTCCTGACGGTAAGCGTCTCATCATCAATCCGATGGCTGGCACCATTACCGTGACCGCGCTGCCGCCGCAACTCGAGGAGATCGACGTCTTCATCAGGACGTTTGAAGCCTCGATTCAGCGCCAGGTGCTCATCGAGGCCAAGATCGTCGAGGTGAACCTCGATCGCTCATTCGAGTTCGGTATCGACTGGAACGTCCTGGCCCGCGCCGGCACCGCTGGCCTTTCGGCGCGGACGACCGCCGCGCCGCGCGCGAATGGCAATGTCGAGTTCACGCTCTCCGGAGGACCGGGGCAGATCAACGTCGTGTTGAACGCGCTCGAGTCGCAGGGAGACGTGCGGGTGCTCTCGAATCCGCGGGTCTCTGCGCTGAACAATCAGCGCGCGGTGTTTGATGTGACGACGGGCGAGATCGTTTTCACCCTCCGCCGGACGCCGATCGTCAACCCGAATGGGACGACCACCTTCGTGTCGGAAGTGACTCCCACGCAGGTCAACGTTGGCATCGTGCTCGATGTGTTGCCGCAGATTGGCGCCGACAACACCGTCACGATGAACATCCGCCCAGTGGTCACCAGCGTTGGGCGCACGGCGTCGTTCGTCGCCGACGGAAATACGTTCGAGGCGCCCGTCATCGACACGCGCGAGACCGACACGATGGCGCGACTCCGTGGGGATGAGACGATCATCATCGGTGGCCTCATGCAGACCCGTCGGGAGCGCGTCCGCAGTGGCGTGCCGGGACTCATGTCCATCCCGCTGCTTGGCCGTCTGTTCACGAGCTACAAGGACGTCGAGCGCAAGGCGGAGCTCGTGATCTTCCTGACCCCGACCATCATCGCGGGACAACCTGCGACCCCACGGTGAATCCGACCGGGATGCTGAGGAGCTGCTGTCGCGATGTATGAGTCGTTTTACGGGCTGAGCGAAAAGCCATTTGCGCTGACGCCAAACCCGAAATTCGTTTTTCAGTCGGAGCAGTATCGCACGGCTGAGCAGTCGCTCCTCTACGGCATTGCGCAGAAAGAAGGATTCATGCTCGTGACCGGTGCTCCCGGCACGGGCAAGACCACGCTGTGTCGCGACCTGCTCGAAAAGCTGGATGCCGACAAATACCGCGTGGCGCTCATCTTCAATCCGTTTTTCAGTGGCGTCGAGATGCTGCAGGCGCTTCACGCGGAATTCGGGCTTGGCGACGCCGGCACCACCTCGCGCAAGGAGTTGCTCGACCGGCTCAACGCGTACCTGATCCAGCAGTTGGCGGAGGGTCGTACCTGCATCGCGATCTTCGATGAAGCGCAGCACCTCTCCACGGAATTTCTCGAGCAGATCAGGGTCCTCTCGAACCTCGAGACGAACCAGGAAAAGCTCATCCAGATCATCCTGGTCGGGCAGCCGGAGCTCCTGGCGCTGATCCGCACTCCGCAGATGGCGCAGCTCGATCAGCGCGTATCCGTGCGGTGCACTCTGACCCACCTCTCACTCGACGAGACGGGGAGATACATCTACCATCGCCTGAACGTCGCCGGCGCGCGCGGCAATCTGCGCCTCGACGACGTCGGCATTCGAATGATCCACTCGGCGACGGGAGGCGTCCCGCGCCTGATCAATCTGACATGTGACCGTGCCCTCCTCGCCGGATACTCGGAGCAGTCGCGCTCCATCGAGCCTGGCCACGTACGCCAGGCAGTGAATGCGCTGCGCGGAGAGGAAGGCATGGATACGAGCGCGGCGGCGGCCACACCACGCATCCTCCTCCAGCCGGGGAGAAGTCGCGCGAAATGGATCGTCACCGGTGCCATGGCGGCCCTCATTGCCGCTGTGGCGCTCACATGGTGGAAGCTTGACGGCGGCGCCGAGGTGCTCGCGCTCCGCGCCGCGATGACCGACTCACCACGACGCGCGGAAACCGCATACACCGAGATTGCGCGCGAGCATCCGGGGTCGCGTCAGCGCGCCAATGCCATGCTTCGCCTGGCGCAATTGCAGATCGCTCGTGGCGACGCCCGCGCCGCACTGACATGGCTCTCGGAGCTGCACCGCGAGTATCCCGCGAGCGCGAACGATGGGGAGCGGCAGTACTGGACCGCACGCGCG
>DASPMP010000205.1:0-2391 GCA_035626995.1 Gemmatimonadaceae bacterium | reverse complement strand
GTGGAGGTGATTGCCGTGAGCGCCGCGCGGTCGGATCCGGGCCCGGCAACGTGATGGAGGAACTTCCGCAGGGGGTGCAGATCGCTGGGGGCGGCAGCCAGGAACACGGCAGCCGGTTTGTCGTAGAGCACGGCGACGGGTGAGAGCTTCCATTCTCCCACCAGCACGTCGCGCATCGCGGAAGACACGCACAGGTGCGCGTGCGCAAGCGTCGCCACCGACCGCTCGTATACACGTGCGGCGGCAACCGCTGCGCCGGCGACGCCGGCGCGCAGCGCGAGCATCGACCAACCGAAATTGTGCCAGTCCACCACCACCCGGCACCCGCAGGCCCGGCCAGCGAGTGCCGTCACGAGCAGGTTCGGGATTGCAGGAGGCACCTGGACCAGAACGAGCTCCGCCGGCGTCGCAGCAACGATGCGACGCAGCAGCTCGAGCGGCTGCACCAGGCTTCGCCACAGCGCCTGCACGATCAGTCCCGCAGCGCCGTTCCTTCGAGCGGGAGGGCTCTGCAGGTAACGGACTCGGACCTTTTCTCGGCCCAGCACCTCGCGCGGCAGAGTGTGGCCGGCGTAGCCGAGCAGCGTCACGTCGTAGCCCTCGTCCGCCAGCGCCATGGCGTGGTAGAGCATGCGAGGACTGGCACCGAGGTCGCCGAGGACGACGACGATCGCACGCAGCGGTGGCGATGCGCTTCTCACCTCCGCATGTCCGGCGGCGCCTGTGGAGTCGCGACGACCGCGCGTGGCATCAGTCACCATTGACCACGCGGTGCCGTTGACTCACCTGCGTCTGAATCTTACGAGCGGCCCTCATCATCCTGGTTGGGAGCCCCGTCATGAGAAATTCCGCGTCCGCCGCAATTCTGCTCGCCGTTCTCGTCCCGCTGGCGAACGGCTGCACCCGCTCGTTTCCGACCTCCTATGTGGCAGGTCAGGGCGTCTCGGCGGTTACCCCGCCAAGAGCGCAGAGCATCGCCATCGCGCGCTTCGAGGACAAGCGGTCGCTTGCTCAGCGCCGTGACAAGAACGCGCAAGGCTTCATCGCCACGCAAAGCCCCTGGATGTTCGGACTGACACATCGGGGCAGGAAGTTCGTTCCGGTCAACGTCCTGATCCAGGACGTGTTCGTCACAGAGTTCACGACGGCCGGACTGAACGCCTCGCCAGTCGACGTCGAATCCTCCGATCCGAGCGCGCTCCAGGATGCGGCCAAGGCGGCTCAAAAAGACTTCGTCCTCGGCGGGCAGATCGTCGCCTTCGAGTTCGTCAACGATGCCGGCATGTGGACGGTGACGAGCCGGCGTTCAGTAACACTCGCCATCACATTGCTGCCCGCCACCGGCGATGCTGCGTTGACCAACACGATGGTGACCAACAGCGACGCCGAGAACGAGGGCATGGGTGTGCTGCATACCACCAACATCGACAAGCTGATGAATGGCAACTTCAAGAACGTCGTCAATCAGGTGATCGGAGCGGTGGCCACGAAGCTGGCGATGCTTCCGATGGATATCGACGTACGTCTGACTGTCGTCGGTCGAACATACCGCGTCCGCCCGGATAACGAGACCATTCGACCACCGGCATGATCCTCACCGGATCCACCCGGCACGACCTCGCCGGCTACTGACCCTGGAGCGAACAGTCTCGTGAATGTCTCACCTGGTGGCGCCGATGTTCGTATGGACCCACGGCCAGCGAAGGTGCAATCTCACGGCATGCAAACCGCCCATCATGTGCGTCTACCTGCCGCTGCCGCGGCGGGATCCTCTTCGGTATCGCAACGCTGCCAGCAGCGGCGCTGGCCGAGCCGCCGGCCGCGCCGTGCGCGAAAACGGTTGTCGTCGTTGGCGGGCATTCCAACTGCGACGCTAGGGATACCCGTGAAGCGAATATCCGGACGAATCATCGCGAGTGTTTTTCTGATCGTCGTCTCGCCCTTCGCAGCGCACGCGCTGGAATGTGGCGACTTGACAGCCGATTGCGAGGTTTCCGCTACCGACGCGCTCGCCCTCTTGCGACGTGCGGTCGGCCTCAATCAGAACCTGTTCTGCGATTGCGATTGCGAATCGATCTGCCAGACGAACGCCGTCGACCCGGGGATCGATTGCTTCGGCGATGAGGCCTGCATGAACGCTGATCCGTCCAAGCCGTATTGCAACGGACACTCGTGTTCCGAGTGCTCGCAGGACGACCATTGCGGCGACGGGAGGTTCTGCGACCACGCGCTGAACCGGTGCATGAATCTGTGTGCCACGGAATAGCGAGCTGCCGGCGACGAGTCCGCCCGCGCTGGTGCTGACGGTCCAACGGAGAAGTCCTTCCCGAGCTGCTGGTGGAGAACGAGCAGCTCGATGTCGCCGATGGTCTCCTTGAACCGCCCCGAGTT
>DASPMP010000204.1:0-7292 GCA_035626995.1 Gemmatimonadaceae bacterium | reverse complement strand
GGGCGACGCCGACGCGTGTCAGCTCGGTAAGCTCCTGATACCGCTGCTGCTCCTGCTCGCGCGCCGTGCGCTCAGCCAGCAGGGCGGCGGCGTGGCGGAAGGCACCGCGCAGTTGGGCGATGACGGTTCCGACGGCCGCGTCACCTGCCACGAAGCTCGTGAGGAGCTCGACGGGGAAGTCTCCGCGCGGTTCCGCCTCGCCCGCGTCACCGATCCCGACGAAGGCGGCGGCCGTTGCGAGGGCTTCCAGCGTTTCAGGCACGCCGGCAACGGACTGCAGCAGCCCGCGGTCGAGGGCAATCACCACCGGCCGCCGCTCCTCCGCGAGTGCTGTCGCCGTGGGAAGCGCCGGAATGCGACGCACCTCGATGTCGTCTTCGCGACGACCGAGGGGTGCGGCCGAAATGGTGCGTCCGAATGCGACGAGGAGGAGTGGCTTCACTGCCTGTAGGTATCGGCCAACGTCGGCACGAAATGGAGGGCAAGAAATCGCCGGCGGACCTGGAAGATCCGCCGGCGATCCGGAATTCAGTACGCTAACGCTCAGCCATTCGAGAGCGACTTGATCTTCTTCTGGACGGGCGCGTAGTCCGGGAACTTCACGTCCACCTGACGATACAGTTCCATCGCCTTGGACTTGTTGCCCGCGTCTTCCTCTTCAAGAGCCTTGGAATACAGCATCGCAGTGCGCATGTCCATCTTGCGCGCCGGCCTGCCCTGGGCGACCTGCGTGGGGCGAGCCGCAGCTGCCTTCGTGTCCGCCGGCTTCGTCTCGGCGGGCTTCGCCACCGCATGCGCCGCGTGCTCATTCGCCGCCGCCGCTGCCGGCTGTCCGGCGGGAACGGCGGTCGGGACATCAGCCTGACCGACGCGCAGCGCCGGAATCTTCATGTCCGTGCTCATCTTGCGCGAGAGCTGTGCAATTGCGCCGAGGACGTCGTCGCCTTTCGCATCGATGCGCGTCGGGTTGCCGATCTGCGACGTCTCGACGTTCACCGTCCGGCCGGTGAGGACCATCTCACCCTTCGGGGTGGCCATGAAGCCGCCGACGACCATGTACTGCGCACCGATCATCTTGCCAAGGCGGATCGCCGTCTGCGGATCGATGGAGCCCTGGCGCGTGAGGTTCTGCTCGACGATGAGCGCCTGGATGCGCTCGCGCTCAACCACAACCATGTTCGGGTTCTGTGCGAAATCGTTGATCAGCAGCTCGGCGATGCCCTTGCCGATGCCCTCGAAGTCCGCACGGTCTTTCCCGTATGTGCTGTTCTCGAAGTACATCACCGCGACTACGGGTTTGGCCTGGGCCTCGACCACCGCCGGCGCGAAGATCGCCACCGACGCGAGCGCCATCGCTCCACGGACGAACGAACGCATAGAACCTCTCTGAAAGTGAAAAGAAAAATCTGCTCGTCAGCTTGCCAGCTTCTTCGCTTGTCCGACAAGCCGACAAGCCGTGGTTACACGGTCAGCGTCATCCCTTCTGCCGCCGCTTCAATCTCCAGCTGAACTCCACGTTCCTTGACGATTTCCCGACATATTTCGACACGCTGGTCCAGCTCTTCGTCGCTGCGCTCGGGCTTGTGGTGGAACAGCACGAGCTGTTCGACTCCCGCCTCGATCGCCAGCGCCAACGCGTCGTCGTACGTCGAATGTCCCCAGCCGCGGTAGTGGTCGTACTCCTCCGCGGTGTATGTCGTATCGTGCACCAGCACCTTCGCGCCCTTCACGAACTCCACCAGCTTGCTGCGCCAGCCGACGGGCGTCTCGTATTTCCCGCCGCCGCCCAGCTCGTTGTCAGAGATGTACACCAGTGCACCCGCGCCGGCGGTCGTCTCGCGGAATCGATACCCCAGCGCGCCGCCGGGGTGCCGGACGGGGAACGCTGAGACCTCGAAACCCTGCCGCTGCTGCTTCTTCTCGTCGATTGCTGAAAAGTCGATCGTGGCGTCCAACTCCTCGAACGTGACCGGGAACACCACGGGATTCATCTGATCCCGCACGATCCTGTCGATGCTCGTCTCGAGGGTCTGGCTGCCCCAGATGGTGAAGTGATTGCCGCGTTGAAAGATCGGACCGAAGAACGGAATGCCCTGGATGTGATCCCAGTGCGCGTGCGTCAGGAAAATGTCACCCTTGATCGGTGCGCCGTTCGCCCGGCCCAGCAACGACCGCCCCAGCTCCCGCATGCCAGTGCCGGCATCCAGGATGATGAGCCAACCGTCCGTGGTACGGAGCTCGACGCACGGCGTGTTGCCGCCATAGCGAACTGTTTTCGGACCAGGGCTGGGGATGGATCCCCGCGTCCCCCAGAACTGGACTCGCAAACTCATTGAGCACCTTCAGAAGCATTCCACATCATAGTGGTCAGCATGGCGGGCCGGCTACGCGAGCAGTCACGACCGTATCGTGACCCTCATCACTGGCGTAAGTCCCTGTCATTCCCGCACTTGCGCGCGGTGCTCAAGCGATTCGCGATTGGCGAGAGTGATGCGCCTGCGTTCGACGGTGATCCACCCCGCGTCCTGAAAATCCTTCATCGCCCGCGACACCGTTTCGCGGCTTGCGCCGATCATCTGGGCGATGGTCTGGTGGGTGAGGGACTTCTCGATCAGGTCCGTCCCACTTTCCTCCGCGAGGTCGAGCAGCAGCCGGGCGATGCGTCCCGGAACGTCCAGGAGCACCAGGCCGCCGATCTTGTCATCCGCACGACGCAGCCGGCGAGACAGCTCCGTCAATAACGACCAGGCGACGCTGGGGCTCTGCTCCACCCGCTTCCGGAAATCCTCGCGACGCAGGACGATGAGGCTCGCGTCCTCCATGGCGATGACGTGCGCCGACCGGGGCTGCTCGTCGATGAGCGCCTGTTCCCCAAAATGCTGGCCCACGCCAAGAACCCCAAGGATCACCTCGCGGCCGTCCTCGCCGATCAGCACCACCTTCACCCGCCCCGAGCGAACGATGAACAGCGAGTCGCCAGGGTCGTTCTCGAACAGGATGACGCTGCCCTTCGGATACGACCGTTCGCGCGTCAGCTCGGCGAAATTCTCGAGCTCGGTGCGGTCCAGTCCACTGAACAGTGGAACGGTCCCGAGGAAGTCGGCGGTGCTTGTCGTCAAGACGGTGGGGGTAGGACCTATGAAACCGCTGGGGCTCGCGTCGCCCGAATTAGGCGCCGAAGTTAGGGGTTCAGCGCGGGGCTGTCAAACGCCCAAGCCCTTGTCTGCTTGTTTGTTAGACCCCGAGGCCGGTATATTTCGGGCTGGCAATTTTCCGGTGGGCATTCAAAGGTGGCGCAGTGGGCGCTTCACCCGGATGACTCACGCTCCCGCAGAGGTTCCCGTGAAAGCCGGCATCCATCCCGAGTACCACACCGCCACGGTCAAGTGCGCGTGCGGCAACACCTTCCAGACGCGCTCGACCCAGGGCGAGATCCATACTGACATCTGTAATCAGTGCCACCCATTCTTCACGGGCAAGCAGAAGCTGATTGATACGGCGGGCCGCGTCGAACGCTTCCGCCAGAAATACGACAGGAAAGAGAGCTGAGCCTTCTCGATCGGCTGACCGAGGCGCTCCAGCGAGCGCGCGAGGTCGAAGCAGGGCTCTCTGATCCGAAGACGGTGAAAGACGCTCGGCGACTGGCCGAGCTTGGACGCGAACATCACCGTCTCGTACCGCTGGTGGAGCTGGCGGCACGTCTCGAAAAGCAGCAGAACGAGCTCGCGGAAGCCCGCGAGCTCGTTCTGTCTGGAGACAGCGAAATGGAAGCTGAGGCGCGTACGGAGGTCGGCCGCCTCGAGGAATCGATCGCCGCGCTCGAAGAGCAGATCAAACCGCTGCTCATCCCGCACGATCCCCTGGACGAGCGCAACGCCATCGTCGAGATCCGCGCCGGCACTGGTGGCGACGAGGCGGCGCTCTTCGCGGCCGACCTGTACCGAATGTATACGCGTTTCATCGAACGGCGGCGCTGGAAGATCGAGCTGCTCTCGATGTCCGCCGGCACCCTCGGCGGCATCAAGGAGGCTGTGTTCAAGGTCGCAGCCAATGGCGCGTTTGGCCTCCTTCGCTGGGAGAGCGGAGTCCATCGCGTCCAGCGCGTTCCGGCGACGGAGAACCAGGGGCGTATCCACACGTCGGCCGCCACGGTTGCGGTCTTGCCGGAAGCCGAAGAGGTCGACGTCAGCATCGATGAGAAGGAGTTACGCGTCGATGTGTTCCGTGCCTCCGGTCCGGGAGGGCAGGGCGTCAACACGACCGACAGCGCCGTGCGTATCACCCATCTTCCGACCGGCATCGTGATCAGCCAGCAGGATCAGCGCTCGCAGATCCAGAATCGCGCGAAGGCGATGGATATCCTCCGTGCCCGCCTGCTGGACCTTAGGATTTCAGAACAGGAAGCCGAGCGCGCCCGGATGCGCAAGACGCAGGTCGGCACCGGCGACCGCTCGGCGAAGATCCGGACCTATAACTATCCGCAGAGTCGCGTGACCGATCACCGCATCCATTTCACGACACACGATCTGCAGGGCGTGATGGACGGCGACATCGACGAGCTGATCGACAAGCTGAAGCTGGCCGATGTGGAGGAGCGGTTGGGTGGTTAACGCCGGCATGCGGCACGCGACAGGTGCCAGGCAAGTCCGCGACCTAGTAGGGCAACTCGCGGCGGTCGTGGCGTCGAACGAGGAGATCGAGGATCCGGTGCGTGAGGCCAGGGAAATCGTCGCCGCGATTCTCGACGCTCCAAGGCACTGGGCCATCGTCAACTCCGAGCAAGTCCTCGATGCAGCGCTGGCCGAGCGCGCGGTCGCTGCCGCGGAGCGTCGTGGTGCCGGGGCGCCGTTGGCATACGCCGTCGGAACCGCAGGCTTTCGGTCACTCACGCTGCAGGTGGATGAGCGCGTTCTCATTCCGCGGCCAGAAACTGAATTGCTGGTGGACCTGGTCCTCCGGCATTTCCGCGGGCGGAGCGGCGGAGTCGTCGTCGATGTCGGGACCGGGTCTGGTGCGATCGCGCTCGCACTCGCGAAGGAAGGCAGATTCGAGCGGATCGTAGGGACGGATATTTCGTCGGACGCGCTGACGCTGGCGATGACGAATGCCGCGAAGATCGGCGTGCGGGTGGAATTCGTCTGTGGCGACTTGCTCCGAGCGTTGGTGGAGCCGAGGCCCGAAGGCCAAGAGCCGAGGACGTTGCATGCCGTAGTCTCCAACCTGCCTTACATCTCGCATGCCGAAGCCAGCTCCCTCCCGCCGTCCGTACGCGATTGGGAGCCGGCGGTAGCATTATTCAGCGGCGCGAACGGCCTGGCTCTTACGGCGAGGCTCGTGAAGCAGGCCGCGGAACGGCTGGCACCGGAAGGATTGCTGGCACTGGAAGTGGATTCGCGCCGCGCATCTTTGGTGGCTGAGCTGGTCGGAGCTGACCAGCGCTACGCGAATGTGACGGTACAGCTGGATCTGGCCGGACGCGAGCGATTCGTGCTGGCAACTCGACGGGAGTGACGATGATCGAAGAGAAAGCGCGGGACCTCGGCCGCATGATCGGCCAGAGCAAGGAATACCAGGAACTCAAGCGCGCCAACGACGCATTGGGCCAGGACACCGAGGCGGTCAAGCTCTTGAAGGCCATGGAGCAGCTGCGCACGGATGCGCAGCAGATGATCGCGCGCGGTGAGCGTCCGACCGCCGAGATGGAGCGCCAGCTCGACGAGCTTCTCGGCAAGGTGCAGGTGCAGACGGGCTACCAGCGCCTGATTGCCGCGCAGGAAAACTTCGACAAGCAGATGGCGCGCGTGAACGAATGGATCCTCGAAGGAATCGAAAAGGGCGCCGCGAGCCCGATTATCATGCTGGGGTAGGGTGTCGCTCATCGTCTTCGAGGGGCCGGAAGGCGTCGGGAAGACGACGCAGCTCCGGCTGCTGTCCGAATGGCTGAGCGCGCGCGGCCGAACGGTGGTCGCCGTGCGTGAGCCTGGTGGCACTCCGCTCGGTGATGAAATCCGCCGGCTCTTGCTGGATCCGCAGTCAGACATCGCACCGCGCGCTGAAAGCCTGCTCTTCATGGCGTCGCGCGCGCAGCTGGTGGAGCGGGAGATTACGCCGGCACTCGAGTCCGGGGCGATAGTGCTGCTCGACCGCTACTTCCTGTCGACGTATGCGTATCAGGTGGCTGGTCGCGGACTGCCACATGAGGAGATCGTCGCGGCGAACCGGCTTGCGACATCTGCGCTCCGTCCGGAGTTGACGCTGCTGCTGTCCATGCCCGTGAGTGAAGGGCTCGCCCGGGCGGCGAAGCGCGGCGGGCCGGACCGGATGGAACGCGCGGACGCGGCGTTTCACGATCGTGTGGCTCGCGCGTTCGCAGATTTCGCGACGCATGAATGGCAGGATGCGCATCCCGAAGCTGGTCCGGTCATGATTGTCGACGCGCGTGGTAGCGTGAAAGACGTCTTCGAACGCGTGCTCGCCAGCCTCAACCAGCGTTGGCCCGGAACTTTCTCTTGATGCATCGCGCGGCCGGTCGGCGACCAGTCCGCTCCCAGCTGAAGCAAAGGACGATACTGTGTCTCGCGCGTTGATCGCCGGTGCCGTGCTCGGCGCTGGCCTCGTGACCGGAGGAATGCTCATTCAGAGCGGCGCATGGCGCGAGGCCGACGCGTCGCCCGGAACGCCGAGGCTGCTCGACCAGGTCATGGCGCGCGTGCTGCGCGATTACATCGACACGCTGACCGTCGACGAGCTCCATCAGAAGGCCGCGTTCGGCATGGTAAAGGAGCTCGAGGATCCGTATAGCGCGCTGCTGTCGCCCGAGCGCGCGGCGCGCATTCGAGAGAATACGACGGGACGCTACGCGGGTGTCGGGGTCGAGCTCGACCTGCGCGAAGGGTACGTCACCATCATCGCGCCGATTGCCGGCACACCCGCGGACAGCGCCGGCATCCTGCCGGGGGACCGGATCGTTGCCATCGACAAGCGAACGACATTCGGACTCACGATGGAAGAGGTGCAGCAGGCGATGCGCGGTCCCGCCGGCAGCGCGGTGGAACTGTCCATAGAGCGCGGCGAGGAGGACGACCGCATGTTCAGCCTTCGGCGGCGGATCATCACCTTCCACCCGGTGCAACGCGCCGAGCTGGTGACACCAGACATCGGCTACGTCGCGTTGGCCACCTTCAGCGAACAAGCCGCGGACGAAGTGCGCCGCGCCGTGGATTCCCTGCGGAATCGCGGAGCACGGTCGCTCATCCTGGACCTGCGCGAGAACCCCGGCGGCTTGCTCGAAC
>DASPMP010000203.1:0-4111 GCA_035626995.1 Gemmatimonadaceae bacterium | reverse complement strand
ACAAGCCGATAACCGACATCCACTTGCCCACTCTCGCCAAACGCTTCGAGACACTGCCGGAATACGTGCTTGCGCGCATTCCGCAGAAAAAGCACGAGCTGCTCAAGCGCGGCGTAGACGTCATCGACCTCGGGGCGGGGGACGCGGACCTGATGCCGCCGGAAGCAGCGCTCCGTCGGCTGACCGAGGCGGCGTACATCCCGCGCATGAACCGTTACGGGTTTGGCCTGGGACTGATGCAGTTTCGGGAAGTCGTTGCGGCGTGGATGAAGAAGCGATTCAACCTGACGTTCGATCCGCTTCGCGAGATCGTACCGCTCCTCGGGTCGAAAGAAGGGATTTCGCATCTCGCGCTGGCGTACATGGAGCCCGGGCGCGTGGCGATCGTGCCGGAGCCAGGATACAACTCCTACATCGGTGGCTCCCTCCTCGCCGGCGGTGAGGTGTACAAGTATCCGCTGCGCCCGCGCACAAAGTTTCTCGTTGAGCTCGACGAGATTCCTGCCGATGTCCTGAAGCGCGCAAAGGTGCTGTACCTCAATTACCCGAACAACCCGACTGCCGCGATCGCGCCGATCGAGTACCTCGAGCGCGTTGTGAAGCGTTGCCGCGAGCTGGACATCCTTTTGGTGTACGACAACGCCTATTCGGAGATGGCGTTCGACGGTTACGTGCCGCCGAGCATCTTCGAGATCGACGGCGCGCGCGACGTTGCCATCGAGTTCCACTCGATGTCCAAGACCTACAACATGACCGGCTGGCGCTGCGGCTGGGCGGTTGCGCGCCCCGAGATCGCTGGCGCGCTTGCGAAGGTGAAGAGCTTCGTCGACACCGGCCAGTTCATGGGCATTCAGGCGGCTGCGGTTGCGGCGCTCGAAACCTGGGAGCAGTTCCTGCCGCGCAATCGCGCGATTTTCGTGGAGCGTCGGGATGCGGCGGTGCAGGCATTCCGCGATGCCGGCTTCGAATGTGAGACGCCGAAAGCGACCATGTACCTGTGGATCGCGCTGCCCGAGGGGATTCCGAGTGCGACGTTCGCGGATCGCCTGATGGAAGAGGAAGGCGTCATCGTGCTGCCAGGCTCGGGGTTCGGCGCCGGCGGCGAGGGATTTTTCCGCATCTCCTTCATCACGTCGCCCGCCCGGATCGTCGAGGCGGCGCAGCGCGCAGGTCGGGTGCTTCAGGCCCTGACAACATCGCCGCGCGAACGCCGGATGCCGGCGGGCGTCACGTGAAGCTGTCGGAGCGTCGCCCGCTCGCGCGAAAGCGGAGTGCCCGCTGGTGGGTCGTCTCGATCGCGATCCACGTGGTGGTCGTCGTCCTGCTCGCGCAGATGGTGTTCAAGTACTCGCTCGGTCAGCTCATGGGCATTCCGAGGGAGGAAATGACGCGGGAGCGCATCCAGTACATCGTGGTGCCGGCGCCGGCGGAGGCATCCGCGGAGCAGACCACGAAGACTGCATCACCAGGTGCCGCGCCCGCGGCGCTCCGCGCTCCGACACAGGTCCCATCGACCATTCCTCCGCCGGCCTCGTCCGATAGTGCCAGGTCGCAGACCGCGGGCGGGACGGGCACCGGCGATGGCCTGGCAGGGTCGGGCGCCGCGACGGGTATCTCCCCACGCGCTCCGGACTCACGCATCGCGCTCGCACCGAATTCCGTGTCCCGCGCGCGCCGCACCACCGAGGAATCGGTGGATAGCATCGTCAGCCTCGTCATCGGGATCGTCAATGACTCGATTCGCGTCGCGCAGTCGCAGCGGAAGCCTGGCGACTGGACCGTCAAGGGTGACGACGGCAAGGTCTGGGGATGGGATCCCCAAGGCAACATCCGCCTTGGAAAGTTCACCATCCCCGGCGCGCTGCTGGCATTGCTGCCGCTCAATACGCAGAGCCGGCTCAGTCCTATCGAGCAGCGGAGTCTCGCGTATATCCGCCGCGATATCATCGAGAACGCTCAGCGCTCGATCAATGAGGACGAATTCCGCGAAGCGGTGAAGCGCATCCGGGAGCGGAAGGAACGCGAGCGGCGGCAGCAGCAGCTGGCGGCGGACGGAACGGCGCAGCCGTAGACGGGACAAGCTTTGGGCTCGTCAGCTGCTCAGCTGCTCAGCTTCTCAGCTGCTCAGCTTCTCAGCTTCTCAGCTTGTCAGCTTCGCCGACAAGCCGACAAGCCGACAAGCCGACAAGCCGACAAGCCGACAAGCCGACAAGCCGACAAGCCTCTCTCTCAGTGCACCTGCTGCATCGCCGGCAGCGTGACGTCGTCCAGTTCGCGCACCGGTTCCTGCTCGAAAAACGGACGGAAGATCCCGCAGACGACGCCGAGTATGGCGAAGTCGTCGCGCGGTGACACCTCGATCGCACGCTCGCCGGGATGCGCGGGCTCCAGAACGATCGTCGCGCCGCGGTGCGTGAGCGTCTTGACTGTCGACTCGGCGCCAAGTCGCGCGGCAACGATGTCGCCGTCCTTCGGCTTCTGCGATTGCGACACCAGCACGTAGTCGCCGTCGGAAATGCAGCGACCGGTCATGCTGTCGCCTTTCACCTTGAGCAGGAAGACGTCTTCGCTGGGCAGGTAGCGCCGATCCATCGTCACGTAGCCCAATCGATGCTCGGGGAGCAACGCCGGCTCACCCGCGTGGATCTTCCCATAATACGGCACGGGCTGCGTGGCGCCCGCCGATGCGTACCCGAGGAGACGCACCCCGCGCGAACGCGATTCATCGCGCTCGATATAGCCCTTGTTCGCGAGCGCATGAAGCAGGTCGGACACCGTCTTGGTGGACTTGATCCGAAACTTCTTCGCGATCTCGCGAATGCTTGGCTGGTAGGTGTTCTCGGCGAGGAAGTCTATCATGTAGTGATAGACCCGACGCTCGATCTGGGTCAGCGGCTCCGTCATGGGCCCGATGTGCAGGACGTGACGCACGCGGGGCATCGTCCCCCCGCAAGCAGACACGTGTTTAGGCCCAATATGCGCCTGATGTTTGCGGCGGTCAACCGACTAAACGGCCGCATCGGACGGTTGGCATACTACGCGGCCCGATTGAGGAACGAGACGGCCGCGTCGAGACGTTCGAGCGAGCGCTCCTTCCCGAGGAGCATCAAGACTTCAAAGATCCCTGGACTCGCCGACATCCCCGTCAGCGCGACGCGCATGGGCTGAAAGAGCTTGCCGGCGGAGACACCCATGGACTCGGCGAGCTGACGCAACTCCTCCTCGAGAGAAGGAGCAGTCCACGCCTCGACTTGCGCCAGTCGGTCGCGCGTCTGCGACAGCATCGTTGCCGACGCGGCGCGGTCCTTCCACTGCTTTGCAACAGCGTCAGCGTCGTATTCGAGCGTATCCAGGAGGTACGGCATCGCCTGTCGCACGATCTCGTCGGTGGTTCGTGCGCGCACCTTGAGTTGGTCGAGCAGGCTGGCGTACCACTCCTTCCGGCGTTCGACATCGGAGATCGTCGTCAGCCCGGCCGCCTCCAGTCCGCGAGCGATAATCGGCAGCAATCGGTCGGTGGTCGCACGACTGAGATGCTGTCCATTCATCCACTCCAGCTTCTTCGGATCGAAGACCGCCGCCTTTTTTGACAGGCCATCGGTGGTGAACAGGCGCACCATGTCGTCCATGGACATGACTTCGATGTCGTTGCCGGGTGCCCAGCCGAGGAGCGCGAGAAAGTTGAGCATCGCCTCGGGGAGAAGGCCCATGTGCTCGTAATCGCCGACCGCGGTTGCCCCATGTCGCTTGCTGAGCTTTTTCCCATCGGTGCCGTGGATCATCGGCAGGTGCGCGAACCGCGGCAGTGGCTTGTCGAGCGCGCGGTACAGCATGATCTGCTTGGGCGTATTCGAGATATGGTCATCGCCGCGCATCACCAGGGTGATTCCCATCGCGATGTCGTCTGAGACGACGGCCAGGTTGTAGATCGGCGTTGAATCCGACCGGAGCACCACGAAGTCGTCGATGTCCTTGTTCGGAAAGGTGATCTCGCCATGCACGACGTCGTCCCAGGTCGTGGATCCCTCCGGCACCCGGAAGCGAATAACGTGGGGCTCGCTGGCGGCGACGCGCCGGTCGACCTCTGCCGCCGGCAGTCGCGCGCAGCGGC
>DASPMP010000202.1:0-5329 GCA_035626995.1 Gemmatimonadaceae bacterium | reverse complement strand
GCCGCTGCCACGCGCTGCTGCACGGCGCGCTGTGCACCTTCGTCGGCGACGCGCCACGCAACATGATGCACGCCCCCCACCCCCCAACGCCCGCGCTTTTCATTGGGGATTTCACGGAGGTCCAGATGGCAACCGGACCCGCCGCTGCCTACTGCATACCGATGCCACATGCCTTCCTGCCCAGCCGCGCGGAAACCAAGTGTGCCGACGAGGAACGCGACGGTGTGCGCCAGGGAATGCTCCCAGAGGCGGACGCTATGGAGGCCGAGCACCTGCCTGTCTGATGGCACCGGGCTGTCATTCCACGGCGTGAACTGGCGAGAGTCTGTCGTCTCGACCAAGGTGAGGGACAACCCGTGTGGGTCGGTGAGGGGAAGGGCACGCTCGCCGAATCGCTGCTCCTCCGCCCCCACGCGAATTCCCGCGTCGAGCAGCCGGGGCGTCCAATAGGCCAGCGAGCCTGAAGGGACGGCGAGCGACACTTCCATGCTCAGGCCAATCCCGGGGGTCGCTGGCGGCATCTGCGGCCACGGGAAGAACGTGATGTCTGCCCCTGGGTGACCCTCGGCATCCGCGAAGAAGAGATGGTACGTGTCCGGCACATCCTGGTTGACGCTCTTCTTCACCATCCGCATGCCGAGTACCCCGGTGTAGAAGTCGAGGTTCTCCTGCGCATTGCCGGAGATGCACGTCACATGGTGGATGCCGCTGATCTCGTTCATGGATTCGTCCGTTTGTCGTCGCGCTATACGCTAGCCTGCGGCGACGGTTTTCTCCTGCTCAACATATTCGATAGCGCCGCGCTCGGGACGAACCCCGCGACCGAACATGTCCGCCCAGAAGCGGGTGAGCTCCGCGCCATACAGCACGATCCAGGACGAGTAGTAGATCCAGAGCAACACCAGCACGAGCGATCCGGCGGCGCCGTACGCGCTCCCTGGGTTGGAACTGCCCAGATAGAAGCCGATGAGCTCCTTGCCGCCGGCGAAGAGAATGGTGGTGAAGAGTGCGCCGACCCACACGTCCCGCCAGGCGACGTCGGCATCAGGGAGCAGCTTGAACATCGCGGCGAACAGTGTTGTCACCACGGCGATGGAGAAGAGGAAGTTCGCGGCAATCATCGCCATGCCAGCGATGCCCTCGAGATGCGCGGTGCGACCAGCCAGCGCACCAAGCAATGCGCTCACACTCAGCGATACGAGCAGCAGGAACGCGACGACCATCACCACGCCGAACGAGAAGACGCGTTTTGCGAGAAAGTTCCTGATCTCCCCGCGCTTGGGATCCGGTTTGACGTTCCAGGTCTTGTTCAAGGACGTCTGCAGTGACGCAAACGCCGCGGTCGACCCGAACAGGACGGTCACCAGGCCGAGAATGGCCGTGAGCGACGGGTTGATGTCGCTGTCTCGCGCCTTCGAGATGATCCCCGAGATCTGTTGGGCGCCGTCACGACCGATCAGGCGACGCACCTGACCGATGATCGCTTCCTGGACAGTGTCTGGGTCCATGACCTTCCCGACGGTCATGAGCAGCAGCGCGAGCAGCGCCGGAAGCGAGAAGACGGTTGCAAAGGACAGTGCGCCCGCCATTCCAGGTCCGCCATCGCCGAGGAACTTCTTCAGCGCGAGCCAGAGGAGCGTGGGTATGGACCTGATCCGGAATTGCATGACGCACTTCCGGCTTGCAAGGCAGGGACCGCTAGCCGCGCTCGGACGGGATTGCGGACTTGTGCGGCGCGCGCACGCCTTCCGCTGCGCCCGCGCCCAGGCTGCGATCGCTCATGATCTTTGTGACGAAGCGCTGTCCTTCAGAAATACGCTCCACCTCGATGGCGATGGCATCCACCGCCTGCTGCAGCTGTTCCAGGCGCTGATGCGCGGCCGCATCGGGGGCGGCCGTGGCGCGCGGCGCGTTCGTCGCGCGCTTCCAGATGAGCCGCGAGATGGCGAGCGCAATCGGCGCAAAGACGAATACCGAGATGATCGCCACGATTGGAATGAGGTCATCAGTTACAGATTGAACAATCTCGCCGGGGTTGGGGTCTGTTCTCGAACCTGCGACTCGCGCATGTGCCGGAGCGGTGGCGAGCTGCGCATTGAGTGTGCTGATCTCGTTCTCGATCGACATGATCCGCGCGTCGAGAATGTTCATGCGACCGATCAGCCCGGAGCGTGCTTCGAGGTCCGCTTCTCTCAGCCGCTCCGTGACGGAGGCGCGGCGCGAGGCAGCGTCCTGCAACTCGTTGCGGAGCTGATCCAGCCGGATGTTCGCGGCTTCGACGTCCTGCGCCGTCATATTGGCGCCCGACTGCGACATGTCGACGATCCACGCCTTGGGCGGGATGGGCTGTGTCGGCGATGCAGGAGGCGTGGGCGCCTGAGCGGGTTGCGCTTGAGCTTGTGGGAGCATGGGTGTCGATATGTACGGATTTTCGCACTCGCAAGTTACACCCCCGGAGCGGCTGGCACGCTTAGGTTTCAGGGCTTCCGAGCGCTTTTACCGGTTCGTGCGTAAGCACTTATGACATGCTTTCAATGAACAATCACAGCGGGTGGGCGCATCCGCTCGCTTTCGTATTTGTGGTGATCGTCGCCGTCGCCTGCTCCTCGGGCGAGGGTGCGGCCGTGCCCCAGCAGGGTGGAGGGCAGGGCGGCCCCGGCGGTGCCCAGCGCGGACCTGGTGGACCTGGCGGAGGTGGCCCGGGTGGGCGCTTCGGTGGACCTGGCGGCGTCGGACCCACCGCGGTCGAAGTCGCGATCATCCAGACAGGTTCACTGGCACGCGAAGCCACGGTGGCCGGCGTCCTTTCTCCGGTGCGGACGGTTGGTGTGAATGCGCAGCTGGGCGGGGCGCTGCTGTCCGTGCGCGTCGAAGAGGGTGACCAGGTTCGCGCGGGTCAGGTCCTCGCCGAGGTCGATAGCCGGGAGTTGCAGGCGCAGCTTCGCAGCGCGCAGGCGTCGCTGGCCCTCGCCCAGAGCACGGCGGAACGATCTGCCACCCTGTTCAAGGATCGTGTGGTGACGGCCGCGGAGCACGAGCGCGACCAGGCTGCGCTCGCGGCGGCGCAGGCGTCCTATGATGCGCTGCGCACGCGGATCAGCTATGCCTCTGTGCGCGCGCCCGTCAGCGGCGTGATCACGGAAAAGCGCGTCGAAGCGGGTGACGTCGTGAGCACCCAGGCGCGGATCTTCACCGTCGCGGACGTTTCTACACTCGTCGTGCGGGTGCAGGTCTCGGAACTGGACATCTCGGGGATCCGCGAAGGCCAGGCGACCGCGATCACGATCGACGCGATCCCGGGGAGCCAGTTTCAGGGCACCATCCGCCGGATCTTCCCCGCGGCGGACAGCGCCACGCGCATGGTTCCAGTCGAAGTGGCGCTTTCCGGGCAGGCGGCGCAGCGGTTGCGCCCCGGGTATCTCGCCCGCGTCAACCTGCGCCTTGGCGAACGTCCGGGAGTGATCCTCGCGCCGATCAGCGCCATCGTCGGTTCTCGCGACGCGCGTGCTGCGTTCATCGTCCGCGCGGGCAAGGCCGAGCGCCGTCAGGTGCGCGTGGGCCAGACCAGCGGCGAAATGATCGAGATCCTCGAGGGGCTGTCCCCGGGTGACTCGGTCGTCGCCGTGGGAGCCGATCGCCTGAATGACGGCGCGACGGTTCGCGTCGTGCCCCCGATTGGAGCTGAGCTTCCCTGATGAGCGACCAACAGCTGCCGCCGGAAGAGCGGAAGGGAGTCGCCAGCTGGGCCATCAGCCGGCCTATCGGCACCATCATGCTCACCGCCACGCTGCTCATCCTGGGCGGTGTATTCGTTGGCCGTATCCCGGTAGACCTCCTGCCATCCATCTCGTACCCGACAGTGCGGGTCAACGTCTCCAATCCCGGCGTCGAGCCGGTGGTGCTGGAAGAGACGGTGGCCAAGCCACTCGAGGCGGCCCTCGCGGTCACCGAGAAGCTTTCGCGCATGGAGACCGATGTCCGCGAAGGCAATGTCGGTGTGACGCTGCATTTCGCGCTCGGCACGAACGTGGATTTCGCGCTCCAGGACGCCGCGAAGAACCTCGAGCGGATCCGGTCCAGGCTTCCGGAAGAAGCAGATCCGCCGACAATCAACAAGTTCGATCCCTCCCAATCTCCCATTTACTCCGTCGGCTTCTCGTCGACGGTGCGCGACCGGATTTCGCTGCGCCTCTGGGTGGATCAGCGGCTGCGTCCACAGCTGCTCTCCGTTCCAGGCGTCGCCGCGGTGGAGATCCAGGGTGGCCTGGTGCGCGAGATCCAGGTGGAGGTGGACCAGGAGCGGCTCCGCACCCATGGCCTCTCGCTCGCGCAGGTGATCAACACCATCCGCAACGAGAACCAGGACATTGCGGCCGGGCGGGTTGCGTCCGAGTCGCGCGAGATCACCGGCAAGACGGCTGGCAAGTTCCGCAGCGTGGACGACATCCGCGGCATTCTGCTCACGAGCCCCGGCGGCTCCCGCATCGCACTCACGCAGATCGCCACGATTCGCGACACCAGCGCCGAGACGCGCAGCTGGGCGCGCATGGACGGTGCTCCCGCGGTCCGCATCTCAATTCGCAAGCAGCCCGACGCGAACACCGTTGAAGTCGTGGACGGCGTCCAGGCGACGATCGACAAGCTCCAGGCCAGCGGCTTCTTCCCTGATGACATCAACCATGCCGTCACCTTCGACCAGTCGACGTTCATTCGCGAGGCGCTCGCCTCGGTGCGGGACGCGGCACTTGGCGGCGCGCTGCTCGCCATGGCGGTGGTGCTGCTATTCCTGAAGTCGCTCCGCAAGACGTTCATCATTGGCGCGTCCATCCCGCTCGCGATCCTCGCGACGTTCATCGCGATGGGTTTCGGCGGCCTCACGCTGAACGTGATGTCCCTCGGCGGCCTCGCGCTGGGCACCGGCATCCTGCTGGACAACGCCATCGTCATGCTGGAGAACATCTACCGGCGACGAGAATCGGAAGGACTGGATCCTGAGACGGCAGCGCATGTCGGCGCGCACGAGGTCACCAGCGCGGTGGTGGCGTCAACGACGACGAACCTCGCCGCCGTTGCGCCCTTCCTGCTCATGACGGGACTTTCGGCGCTCATCTTCCGCGAGCTGATCCTCACGATCTCGTTCGCGATCGCAGCATCGTTGCCACTGGCGCTGACGCTCGTACCGATGCTCGCCGCGCAGCTGGGCAAGGTGCGCTTCCAGAGTGGCCTCGATCGCTGGCGTCCGTTGCTCGCCTTCGAGCGCTTCCTCGACTCGCTCGGCGAGAAGTATCGCCGCGTCGCCACCGGCGCCGTGCGCTACCGCTGGTGGGTG
>DASPMP010000201.1:0-6872 GCA_035626995.1 Gemmatimonadaceae bacterium | reverse complement strand
AGCCCCTTGTCGAATAACGTCTTCAGCGCCCACCAGACGCTTTCCACGTACTCGTTGCTGTACGTGATGTACGCCCGCTCGTAGTCCAGCCAGTAGGCCGTTCGCTCGCTCAGCCGCTCCCACTCATCCTTGTACTTGAAGACACTCTCGCGGCATCGGCGGTTGAATTCCGCGACACCCAGCTCCTCGATCTGCTGCTTGCCGCTGATTCCGAGCTGCTTCTCCACTTCGATCTCGACGGGCAGGCCGTGCGTGTCCCACCCCGCCTTCCGCAGGACATGAAAACCTTTGGCCGCACGGTACCGGCAAAAGAGGTCCTTCACGGTTCGCGAGAAGACGTGATGGATGCCCGGCTTGCCGTTCGCGGTCGGTGGCCCCTCGAAGAACACGAAGCTCGGCGCGCCATCGCGCGCGCGAATCGTTTCCTCGAAGAGACGCTCCGTCTTCCAGCGCGCCATGAGCTCGCGCTCCAGCTCGTCCGTCGGACGGCCGGGCGGAAGCTCCGCAAACCGTCGCGCGTTCATTCGCTCCGCTGCGGGATGGCTGGCGCTGCCTCGGCGGCGGCGATTTCGGAGAGCTGACGCTCGACGAAGACGCGCAATTGCGCGAGATAGCTGCGCCGGAACCGCTCCAGTGCCGCCAGCTCGTCCTCGACGCGGCGGATGTCGCTCTGCGCGTTGGTGATGATGCTGTCTGCCTGTGCCTGCGCTTCGCGCAGGATCAGCTGTGCCTCACGTTCCGACTGGTCGCGAATCTCGGCGCGCAGCTGTTGCGCGTGGACCAGCGCTTCGTTCAGCGCCTTGTCGCGCTCGCGAAATGACTTGAGCTGGTCATGAAAGCTGCGCGCTTTCTGCTCCAGCTCCTGGTTGAGACGGACCAGGCGCTCGAGTTCATCGGCCACCTGTTCGCGGAACTGGTCCACCCGCTCGGGATCATAGCCGCGCAGCACCTTGCCGAACTCGTACCGGCGGACGTCCAGCGGGGTGAGGTGAAAGGTTTCGTCGTTCATCTACGTCCTCGCTCCGAAGAGCACAGTGCCAAGGCGAACCATCGTGGCCCCTTCTTCCACCGCCAGTTCGAAATCCTCTGACATTCCCATCGAAAGCGCATCCGCCGAATCGTGCCCCGCCGCCCGCAGGATGTCGCGCCCCTGACGCGCGCCGCGGAAAACACCGCGCAGGACCGCTTCGCTCGCGTGGACGGGCGCCATCGTCATGACCCCTCGCACGCGAACGTGCGGAAGCGTCTTCAGACGGTCGGCTTCTCCCGGCAACGACGCGAGGTCATAACCGCCCTTCGTTTCCTCGCCGGCCACATTCACCTGGACCAGGACGTCCACGGGACGCGCGGCATCGCCGTGGGCGTTGACCGCGTCGGCGAGCGAAGCCCGATCGAGTGAATGAAGCAGATGAAAACGCGTGAGATGCTTCACTTTGTTCCGCTGCAGATGGCCGATGAGGTGCCAGCGGAACAGCAACGGGAGGGCGCCCATCTTGTCCAACGCCTCCTGGACCTTGTTTTCACCAACGTCCCGGAGACCCACGTCCCAGGCGGCCTGCAACGCGTCCGGCCCATGCGTCTTGGTCACCGCAACCACGGTAACCTGCTGCCCATGCCCACCACGCTCGACCGCTGCGTCAATCCGCTCCCGAACCTCCCGAACCCGTTCTGCCAGGTCGAGATACGGCATAAGGGCGCAAGCTACCAGTAGTTACAGGCCGAATCAAGACGAGTCGAATCACTGCGCACCGCGGAATCCGAGAGCTGTCGCGGGCAGTTCAACACACGACGGAAGTAGCTGTTCACCGGGTCGATCGCTGCGCGGGGCGGACGCGTGCCCAGTCGCTCCTCCACCCACCGGGACAGTGCCAGCGACGCGGCGGTATCCACTCGCGCGCCATCTTCGACATACGCGACGCCGGAAACAGTCCATCGTTCCCCCAATCGCTCGCGCTCCCTGGCGTTCAGCGTCATGGCGACCGCGACGGGGCGACCCAGCGCGCGCGCGCCGTCGGCGATGCGGGACGCCACCTGCATGCGACCATCGTACCGACGCACCTGCGCCGAATCGAGAAGGCTGAAACGCCGCATGATCTGCCGGCGATACCATTCCGTCGGCAGGAGTGGAATGGTGATGACGGCGACATCGGGACGAATGCCATGCACCTCCTGTGCGTACCAGAGTGGATAGCTGTCATTGTCTCCGCCGACAAACAGCACACCGCTGTCCGGCGTGCTCCGGAGAAACGCTTCTGCCGTCACCCGTGGCAGCGCACGCTCCGGCTCCTGCCGGCGCGTCACCGCGCGCCAGTTGAGCGCAATCGGCAGGAGCGCGATCGCCACAGCCGCCCACGCCGGACGTCCCGAACGACGCACGAGGTGCACTGCGCCAATGCCGGCCCAGAGTCCCCATGCCCAGAACGCAAATACAAAGAAGTAATCGCGCTCCCGCGCTTCGCGCGGCACGTTCGCCGGGAGAATGCCCCACGCGATCGAGGGGCCGGCATGCAGGTTCAGGTACACCAGCACGCCCAGCGCGCCGCACAGGAACAACCCACCCACAATCAGAAATGCGCGGCGTGACTGCTGCCATTGCAGCCGCGCTCCATGGAATCCAAGGTAGAGGAACAGGACGGTGAAGGCGGTGCGTAACAGCGACGGCATTACCGTCGGGCCGAGCGCGAGCGCCGCCTGCCAGTCCGCGTACTGACCGAAATTCGCGAACTGGATCCACAGTGGCGCTTTCCTCGGCCACATCGGGGCAACGTCGTATTGGCGCCGCGCAACCATGTCGACGAATGCGCGCCAGGTGTCGGGCTCTCCCTGGTTGATCGCGGGGTCGTGCTGCGCGCGGATGTACATCATGGCCAGTGCGCTGATGCTGAGCGCGGTGACGGCCAGCACCCCGAGCGAGCGCCGCGGCATCGAGACGACCACCAGCACAGCGCCGGCAACCGTCATCCACAGGGACATCCTCCCGGTTCCCATCGCGATCGCCATTACGCCCCCGAGGAGGAACGCCCGCCGCCACCGCAAGCCTGCGTCGCTCCACGACGCGAGCGCGATAGCCACCGGTGCGGCGACGAGAGCGCTCAGGTGCAATGGCACCGCGATGGCCATGAGGTACGCCGTGATGTTCGTCCACCGCCTCCCGCCCGCGAGGTCTCCGTGCCGGCCGGCCAGGTCGCCCGCCGCGATCATGAGCACGCCGAGCGCAAGCGACGCCGCGTAGACCTCCGTCTCCGTGGCATTGATCCACACCGAGGACATGCCTCCGGCGATAAGCGCCGCGGCGAGCGCGGCTGGCCGGCTCGCGGCGGGATAGCCCCGTTGCAGCATTCGCACGCTGACAAACGCGGCAAGCGCGGTCGCCGCGGCCGAGAACAGGTTCGTGGCGACTGCAAACGGCAGGAATCCAAGCATCTTCCCCCATACGTTGAGCAGGAAGACGTACAGTGGCGTGCCGGGGGGGTGCGGCATGCCAAGGCTGTGTGCGGCGGCAATGAACTCGCCGGCGTCCCAGTAGGTGACGTCGGGAGCGAGAGTCAGCGCGTACACGACGAAGAGGGCCGCGGCGCCTGCGAGCGCGGCGTCATCCCTCAGTCGGTTCACGCGGTCAGGCCGACCGCGGCGGGCTCGGTGCGCTCGAGGGGCCCGATAATCTTCTCACGCACCTGGGCCGCCGTGAGGTTGCGCCACAAACTCGCGTGCGCCGCGAGGGAAATCGCCCCGGTTTCCTCCGACACCACGACGATGATCGCGTCGGTCTCCTCGGCAAGGCCCAGCGCTGCGCGATGCCGGGTGCCCAGGGAGCGGTCGAGGAGCGACGCCTGGGAGAGCGGCAGGATGCACCCTGCCCCGATGATCGCGTCGCCGCGGATGATCACGGCGCCATCATGCAGCGGCGAATGCGGCGTGAAGATCGTGGACAGCAGGTCCGCGGAAACGCGCGCCTGCATCTCGGAGCCCGATGGCACGTATTCGTCGAGTCGGACCTGGCGCTCGATCGCGATGATGCCGCCGACGCGCGATCGACTGAGCCGCTCGGCCGCGCGGGACACTTCCCTCGCCACGTCTTCATTACCCAGCTGGGGAAAGAAGCGGCGCGTGCGCCCGAGATGCGCGAGCGCGGCACGAAGCTCGGGATGAAAGACGATGAGCAGCGCGATGGCACCGTACTGGAACGCGAGGCCAAGCAGCGTGGTGATCATCCCGAGCTTGAGCACATACGCCACGCCGTACGCGAGGACGAGCACCACGAGCCCCGACATGATCCGCACCGCGCGGGTGCGTTGAAAGAGCAGGAGGACGCGATAGAGGACGAAGCTGACGAGCGCGATCTCGAGGACATCGCGCCACCCCGGATGCAGCAACCGGAATTGCTCGAGGCCGTTCATGTCGCACCCTGCAGTCGTGTCATGCGCTGGTGTTGGCGGTCTGGGTGCGTTCCTTCAGGACGGTCCAGGCGACATCCAGCGCCTCTCGTGCCGGACGCACCTCATGTACGCGGAAGATACGCGCCCCAAGAGCGAGTGCAGAGACGCAGGCCCCCAGCGTCCCCGCGAGCCGGTGCGTGGGTTCGGTGACGCCGGTGATCTCGCCGATGAATCGCTTGTTCGACAACCCCACCATGATCGGATACCCCGGCTCGGCGACGGCGTCCAGTCTCGCGAGCAGCGCGATGGAGTGCGCGCCCCGTTTGGCGAAGCCGATTCCCGGATCGAGCGCGATTGCTTCGCGCCGCACTCCCGCTTCCAGCGCGATGCACAATGCTTCGTCGAGCTCCGCGCGAACTTCCCGCACGACGTCGCCGTAGGCGGCATGCGCGAAGGAGGCGAGCTCCGTCACGTCGTCGCCGCGTGAGTGCATCAGGACGAGTCCCGCTCCCGAGACCGCGCAGACGCCCGCGATCGCGGGGTCGAAGCGCAGGGTCGAGACATCGTTGACGATGTGCGCACCGGCCTCCAGTGCCGCGCGCGCGACGACGGTCTTCGTGGTATCGATCGATATCGTGGCGTCGGGATGCTGCCGGGCAATGCCGCGCACCACGGGAAGCACCCGCCGCAGCTCATCCTCTTCCGAAATCGCGGCCGCGCCAGGCCGCGTGGACTCGCCGCCCACGTCGATGATGTCAGCGCCTTCTCCGACCATCTCCGACGCCCGCCCGATCGCGGCGTCGCTGGAGTAGAACTTTCCCCCGTCGCTGAAGCTGTCCGGCGTCGTGTTGAGGATGCCCATTACGAGGGGGCGCTCGAGGCTCAGCTCTCTCCCGCGGACGAACCAGCTGTTCATGACTGGGACAAGGGAAAAGGGACGCGGGACAAGCGTCCCTCTTCCTGTCAGCTACGCTGGACTCGGCTCCGGCCCGCCCAGGAGCGGCGGATTCCGCTTGGGCTCCAGTGCCGGCGCCTTCGGGGTCGCGAGGGGCGGATTGCCTGGCGGCGGCGATGGCGCACGTGGCGGCAGCTTCTCGCCGCGCGCCAGCATCTCGACGTCGTCGCGCGTCAGCGTCTCACGATCGAGCAGTGCCTGCGCGACCGCATGGAGGAGCTCCATGTTGTCCTGCAGCACCTTCTTCGCCCGTTCGTACGCGTGATTGATGATGCGCTTCACCTCGGTGTCCACGATCTGCGCGGTCTGGTCGGACACTTCGCGGCGATGCTGGATCTCGCGACCCAGGAACAGTTCCTGTTCGTTGTCGCCGACGAGGATCGGGCCGATGGCCTCGGACAGCCCCCACTGCGTGACGTACCGGCGCGCCAGCACCGTGGCTGTCTGGATGTCGCTCGCGGCCCCGGTGGTGACGCGGTCCTTGCCGAACACCAGCTCTTCCGCCGCGCGTCCGCCGTAGAAGCGGACGAGGTTGGCTTCGAGCTGCATCTTCGTCATGGAGACGCGATCGTCCTCGGGGAGGACGAACGCGATGCCGAGCGCGCGTCCGCGGGGGACGATGGTGACCTTGTGGAGCGGGTCGTTCCCGGGCGTCTTGATGCCGCAGATGGCGTGGCCACCCTCATGATATGCCGTGAGGCGGCGTTCATCTTCCTTCATGACGAGCGACTTGCGCTCCGCGCCGAGCATGACCTTGTCCTTGGCGTCTTCAAAATCAATCATGAAGATCCGGTCGTGGCCGCGTCGCACGGCCAGCAGGGCCGCTTCGTTCACGAGATTGGCGAGATCCGCGCCCGCCATTCCCGGCGTGCCGCGGGCAAGGGTCGTGATCTCGACGTCGTCCGCCAGCGGCTTGTTGCGCATGTGCACGCGCAGGATGCCTTCCCGTCCGCGAAGGTCGGGGGCGTCGACCACGATCTGCCGGTCGAACCGGCCGGGGCGCAGGAGCGCCGGGTCGAGAACGTCGGGACGGTTGGTCGCGGCGATGAGGATGACGCCTTCGTTGGACTCGAAGCCGTCCATCTCGACCAGCAGCTGGTTCAGCGTCTGCTCGCGCTCATCGTGGCCGCCACCGAGGCCGGCGCCGCGATGCCGTCCGACCGCGTCGATCTCGTCGATGAAGATGATGCACGGCGCGTGGGCCTTGCCCTGCTCGAAGAGGTCACGGACGCGGCTCGCGCCGACGCCCACGAACATCTCGACGAAGTCCGAACCGGACATCGAGAAGAACGGACGACCCGCTTCGCCGGCGACCGCCTTCGCGAGCAGCGTCTTGCCGGTTCCGGGAGGCCCTACGAGCAGCACGCCTTTCGGGAGCCGGCCGCCCAGGCGCGCGAACTTCTGCGGGTCCTTCAGGAACTCGATGATCTCCTGCAGCTCGACCTTGGCCTCGTCGGCACCGGCCACGTCGGCAAAGGTGATCTTCGGCGTATCGCCCGACAGGAGCTTCGCCTTCGATTTCCCGAACGCGAAGGCGCGGC
>DASPMP010000200.1:0-10544 GCA_035626995.1 Gemmatimonadaceae bacterium | reverse complement strand
GATCGGTGAAGGCAACGTCGGCCTGCTCACCGCTGCCCGGAAGTTCGATCCGGACCAGGGAGTGAAGTTCATCTCGTACGCTGTGTGGTGGATCCGTCAGGCCATCCTCTCGGCGCTCGCTCGCCAGGGCCGCACCGTCCGCGTTCCGCTGAACCGTACGGCCGACCTCTCGCGCATCATCAAGGCATCCGAAATCCTCCGGCAGAAGCTCAACCGTGAGCCAACCCCGGAAGAACTTTCACATCTCACGGGGCTGTCAGTAGAAGTTGTGCAGTCGCTGGCGGCGCTCAACACATCGGACGTCCGACTCGACGCGCCAATGGATCCGGAAGGTGACCGTTCGCTCATCGAGCGATTCGTTGCCGACGAAATGCCCGATACCGAAGAGGAAGCCATGAACCGGTTCCTCACCGACGAGATCGAGCAGGCACTCGGCACCCTTCCGCCGCGCGATGCGAAGGTGCTGCGTCTCTACTTCGGCCTCGAAGGCGGCCGTGAGCACACGCTGGAAGAAATCGGCTCGATGCTCGGCGTCACGCGCGAGCGTGTCCGTCAACTCCGGGACCGCGCGCTGAAGCGGCTCCGTGAGGGCGACGTGGGTCGTGCGCTCGGGAGTTTCGCGGCGTAAGAAGCCTCGCTCTCGGCCTCGACTCCTGGCAGGATAGGCGGGATCACTTCGGTGATCCCGCTTTTTTGCAAACCCAACAGCTGTCAAAACGATTTAGTCCGAATTGATCGGAAAGGGCATGATGCTGCCGATCCGAGGACACGTTGCGGATCCAAGCGTCTGCGACGGGACTGAAAAGCAATCCAACGCAGAGACGCAGAGACGCAGAGAAACGAAAGGGGCAAGCGGTGCGCATATTGGTCCGAGCATGGGTTCACCGCGCAGTTCTCTGCGCGTCCGCGCACTCTGCGTTTCCAATCCCGTTCCGCCCATCAGCGGGCCTCCCGAGCATGCGCGCGGCAACGCTACTATCGCGCCGCAACAGCACTCCAAACGATCACGTCCGATTGATCGGAAGCGGCACAATACTGCTGTCGTCTGGGATGAGAGGCGGACCGGAAAGACCTCCGGCCGTTATCGTGTCCTTTCGGGTGTGATCAGACTCGATCGGTGTCGACCGCTCCTGTCCCGCGATCACGAATTGGCAAGCGATAAGCGAGAAAGGGAGAGCTATGGCTCCGCCTTTTTTTTTCGCTGCTGACTGGCGCAATCAAGCCGCCACATCACATTTGTTAGAGCAGCAGTCGACGATTGCCCTTCGTCGCCTGCCGCATGCCGCCTGTCGCCTGCCATATCCATGATCAAGCTGATCAACGTCCACAAAGCCTTCGGACCCAAGAAGGTGCTCCAGGGATTCACTCTCGACATCGCCGAGGGAGAAACCATGGTGGTGATCGGCTACTCGGGAACGGGAAAATCGGTCGCGATCAAGCACATCGTGGGGCTTCTCGAACCCGACCAGGGCGAAGTGTGGGTGGACGGCAAGGAAGTGCCGACGCTCGCGCGCAAGGATCTCTATGAGCTCCGCTCGCACATCGGCTACGTCTTCCAGTTCGCGGCGCTCTTCGACTCCTACAGCATTGGCGAGAACGTGGCGATGGGGCTGCGCAAGCAGGGCCTCCTCTCCGCCTCGGAGATCGACGTCCGAGTGCGCGAAGCACTGGAAATCGTCGACCTGCCTGACGTCGCCAGCCGTTTTCCGGCCGAGCTGTCGGGCGGCATGCGCAAGCGCGTGGGGATCGCGCGTGCGGTCGCCCTGCGTCCCAAGTACATGCTGTATGACGAGCCGACAACGGGCCTCGATCCGGTGACGTCCGCGACCATCGACGAGCTGATGATCCGCATGCGTGAGAAGCTCGGCGTCACAAGCGTCGTCATCACGCACGACATGCGCAGCGCCTACAGTGTGGGAACGCGCATCGCCATGCTCTACGAAGGGAAAGTCCGCCAGGTCGGGACGGTTGACGAGATGCGGAACTCCCGTGATGCGGTCGTGCGCCAGTTCATCGAGGGCAAGTCGAAGCTCGACGACACCGAGCTCTCGGCGTGAAGAATCCCGGACGAAGGAAAGCCAGTGAGCGCCGCCCTGCGCGCGCCCGTCGCGAACAGTCGGCGGGCGGCGTCGTCGTGCGGTTCGAGGGGAGTGAGCCGCTGTTCTTACTCATTCGCGACAGCTATGGCCACTGGGGCTTCCCGAAGGGACACCTGGAGCAGGGAGAGCGCGCCGAGGCGGCGGCGTGCCGCGAGGTCATCGAGGAGACGGGGCTCGCGGCCGTGGATCTCGTCGGCACCATCGCAAGCATCGACTGGCAATTTCGCTTTCGCGGCGCGCTGATCCACAAGCACTGCGAGTTTTTCCTGATGGAAACCGCGTCGCCATCGACGCGGCCGCAGAAGTCCGAGGGGATCACGGCGTGCAAGTGGTCCACCTTCGACAACGCCCGCCGGCTGCTCGCATACGAGAATGCGCGTGGCGTCCTGCAGCGCGCGCATGCGATGCTGCTGGAGCGCGCCAGGGCGGAGCCCTCACAATGATGACCGGCGGCGACGGCACGCTTACGTCGATCGTGGCGTTCGCGCCCCGCGAGAAGACGCGCGTCATGCTGCGCGCGGCGTTCCCGCGTCGCCGGTGTCGCGTGGTGTTCACGAAGAGCCTCGCGGATTTCGCAGACGTGTTCCGGAAGGAGCTCGTCGACGCGGCCGTCGTCGACATCTCGACGCCACACGCGGAGACCTGGAACGTCGCCGCGCTGGCACGCGAGTTTCCCAGCGCGCCCTTCTTCGGCCTCACGCCCCTTCGCGCGGCGGACGGCCCCGCGGTGGCGCAGTGCGCGGATCTCGAGTTTGCGGATGTCCTGGTGGAGGGAGTGGATGACCAGTGCGCCCGCGAGATTGTCGCCACGCGCGCCTTCTCGACACGATTCGCGGAAGCGCTCCGTGTCCCACCGGCGGCGCTCGCGCTGGACATGCCCGTACAGCAGCGCGCCTGGGAATACATCGTCTCGCACGCAGGGCGACGCGTCCCGACCGTCAATCTCGCGAAGCGTCTGGGCGTGACACGCGAGCACCTCAGCAGGACGTTCGCCGCGCAGGGCGCGCCGAACCTCAAACGCATCATCGATCTCGTGCGTCTGCTCGCGGCGGCGGAGCTATCCAAGAATCCCGGCTACGACATCCGCGACGTCGCGACGGTCCTCGACTTCGCCTCTTCGTCTCATCTCTCGAGCACCGCACAGCGCGTCGTCGGGACAAAACCGGCATCGCTGGCCCGCCTCCGTGCCGTGGACCTGATCCAGCGCTTCTGCAAAGGACACGGGCGCAGTCGGTCCTGATCAGCGGCTGCGGGCTGCCGACTCTCGGCTCTCGGCTATGGCCGTTATGTCTGGGCTTTTAGCTCTTGGCCTTTAGCTGTTGGCCTTCAGCTCCTAGACGTCAGCTCTTGGCCGTCAGATCTTCAGAGCCGAGCTGTCGATCGAGGTACACCAGGAAGCCGGAGAGCAACCGATTCACGGTCTGCATTCGTGCAACGAGCTGTGCGTGATGCGTAACGGACAACAGGTCCGCTTGTCGCGCGACCGCAAGATCCGTCTCCAGCCGCAACAGGTCGCGCTTCGCCGCACGATACATCTGCCGCTGCTCCCCCGGCGCATACCGTCCATAGCCCTCAGCGATATGCTCGGCCAGCACCATCGCCGTGAGCATCGTGTGCTCGCTAATGGATTTGATCTCCCGCCGGTTGGTGGCCCGCAGGCCGCGAATGACTTCCGCGCCCAGCGCCACCGCCTCCTGCCAGACTCGCAGGTCCTTCAGTCCCACGCCCATGGAGCCACTATGCCTCCAGGCCGTCACCCGCGCGTCACCGATGCCCTGCCGGACCCCCCAATTCCTTGCCGATGTGGCGCGGCGTGCGCATCGTGAGGTTTCACCGGGGAGCCGGACATCTCACACAGCTACGGAGCGGGTCGATGAAGCGCGCCTCGATGTACACCTGGGGAGTCATCGCGTTGGCAACGGCGGCGAGCTGTTTTGACATCACCGATCCGGACCTGTCCGTCGACTGCGGTGCAGGCGCGTACTTCGGCTGGTTCCGCGGCCGCGCGACGGGGCTCGTGAGCGACACGCTCGTCGGGTGCGCGTACTTCATGATCGATCCGGGCACCGGCAGGTTTTCCCTCGTGCTGACCGATGGCGGCCCCCTCTCAACGACTCCGCGCATCCAGATGGTGCGCGGTGGGATTCCCGGCGTTCCGGTCACGGTGGGTGATGAGCTGGGCCAGATCGCGGCGGCAATGTTCGTCGGTACCCGCCGTTTCGTGGTGACGGGCGACCTGTTCACGACTGGGCCCGAGAAGCAGAAGTCCAATGAGATGAGCCTCTCCGGAAAGGTGAACCTCAGCGGCGTGGACTCCGTCGGTGCGACTCTCGCCGTTACAGGCGAGTTCGTCGGCAAGTGCATTGCGAACACCGGCGCCTTCGTGCCCCAGGACCAGCTCAAGCCGGACATCCCGCCGGAGTGCCGCATGCCGGACGCAGGGTTTCGGGCACCGACCCCCTGAGCAGCGGTGCGGGAAATGCGGCCTTCTTGAGCGCCGCGCCCCCTTGTGATATTTTTCACAAGCTCCCAACGGGGAGTCTCCGCCCCGAACTGACTACGCTCATTTATGGCTACCGAAACCACGCTCCGCCCCGGCGAAATCAAGGACATTCTGCTCCGCGAGATCGAGGCGGCAGACCTCAATGAGCTCGACGTCGACGAGGTAGGTACCGTCCTCGAAGTGAAGGACGGCATCGCCCGCATCTACGGCCTCCAGAAAGCCATGGCCGGTGAGATGCTCGAGATCACCGCGACCGAGACTGGCAACAAGGTCACTGGCCTTTGCCTGAACCTCGAAGAAGACAACATCGGCGCCGTCATCCTTGGTGACTATCTCCAGCTCAAGGAAGGCGACGAGGTCCGCCGCACCGCGCGTGTGCTCGAGGTGCCCGTCGGCCCGGCGCTCATCGGCCGCGTCGTGGACGCCCTCGGCAATCCGATCGACGGCAATGGGGTCATCGCCACGAAGCACACCCGCAAGGTGGAATCCGAGGCGCCTGGCATCATCGTTCGCCAGCCGGTGAAGGAGCCGCTGCAGACGGGACTCAAGGCAGTGGACTCGATGATCCCGATCGGCCGCGGACAGCGCGAGCTGATCATCGGTGACCGCGGTACGGGCAAGACCGCCGTCGCGGTGGACACGATCATCAACCAGAAGGGGCAGGGGGTCATCTGCGTGTACGTCGCCATTGGCCAGAAGGCGTCGACCGTGGCATCCGTCGTCGAGCGTCTCAAGGGCGCGGGTGCGATGGACTACACCATCGTCGTGAACGCCTCCGCGTCCGACCCGGCGCCGATGCAGTACATCGCGCCCTACACGGGCTGCGCAATGGCCGAGTACTTCATGTACAACGAAGGGAAGCCGACGCTCTGCGTGTACGATGACCTGTCGAAGCAGGCCGCCGCGTACCGCCAGCTCTCGCTCGTGCTCCGTCGTCCGCCAGGCCGCGAGGCGTATCCCGGCGACGTGTTCTACCTCCACTCGCGCCTGCTCGAGCGCGCGGCGAAGCTGAGTAACGATCCGAGCGTGGTGGATGGCAAGAACATTCTCGCGCCGGGCGGCTCGCTCACCGCGCTGCCGATCATCGAGACGCAGGCGGGTGACGTCTCGGCGTACATCCCGACGAACGTCATCTCGATCACTGATGGACAGATCTTTCTCGAGAGCGACCTGTTTTTTGCTGGTGTGAGACCCGCGATCAACGTCGGTATCTCGGTGTCCCGCGTGGGTGGTTCCGCGCAGGTGAAGGCGATGCGACAGGTTGCCGGCCGTCTTCGTCTCGACCTTGCGCAGTACCGCGAGCTGGAAGCCTTCTCGTCGTTCGCTTCTGATCTCGACGCGGCGACGAAGCGACAGCTCGAGCGCGGCGCGCGCACCGTGGAGATCCTGAAGCAGGGGCAGTATCAGCCGATGACCGTCGAGCAGCAGGTCATGAGCATCTTTGCCGTGACCAATGGTTTCCTCGACGACGTCGATGTCAGCAAGGTGCGCGAGTGGGAGCGCGGCTTCCACGAGTTCATGAGCGCGCAGTTCCCGCAGGTGGTCGATGGCATCCGCTCGAAGAAGGAGATCACGAAGGATCTCGAGCCCGAGCTGCGCCGGGCGATCGAACAGTTCAAGAAGTCCCGCTCCTGATTTATGGCCAAGGGTCGTGAGCTGAAGGGTCGCATCAAGTCCGTCGAGAACACCCGCAAAATCACGCGGACGATGGAGATGGTCGCGACGTCCAAGATGAAGCGCGCGCAGGATCGCGTCGTCGCGGCGCGGCCGTATGCGAACGCGCTCACGGACGTCATCTCCGGGCTGTACTCGGCGGAGTTGGCGGAGCGGTTCCCGCTCCTCCGGCAGCCGTCCGGCGCCGCCAAACGCGCGGCGGTGATCATGTTCACCGGCAACCGCGGGCTCGCCGGCGCCTTCAACTCGAACATCATCAAGGAATCCCGCAGCCTCATCCAGAAGCTCGAGGCCGAGGGGACGACCGTCGAAGTTCACGCCGTCGGCAAGAAAGGCCTTGGCTACCTGCGGTACGTGAATCGTCCCGTCGCATCGAGTCGCATCGACATCGGCGATGCGCCGACCGGCAAGATCGCGGCAGAGATTGTCGACAAGCTGATGCAGGACTTTGCGGCAGGAACTTTGGACGCGGTCTACGTCGTCGCGGCCCGCTTTGTCTCGGCACTCTCCACGCCGGCGACAGCGACGCGCGTCCTGCCCGTTGCGGTTCCCGAGAAAAAATCTGGGCCGGCGCCGGACTACATCCTCAAGCCGTCGGCGGAGGCAATTCTCAAGGAGCTGCTGCCGTCGTACGTCAGGAACGCTGTCTATCGCGCGATGGTCGACACGATCGCGGGCTTTTACAGCGCGCAGCGCACGGCGATGAAGAACGCGACGGACAACGCGGGTGAGATGCTGAACATCCTGAAGCGCACGTACAACCGCGCCCGACAGGCGCAAATCACGCAGGAGATCGCCGAGATTGTCGGCGGCTCCGCGGCACTCGAGGGATAGAAAAGAACATGGCGACAGCGGTCAAGCAGAACGTCGGCAAAGTGGTTCAGGTCATCGGCCCCGTGCTCGACGTTGAATTCGAATCCGAGCAGCTCCCCGAGCTGTACAATGCCCTCGAGATCAACTCGAAGTCCGATGGCGGCGACGACATCAAGGTGACGGTCGAAGTGCAGCAGCACGTGGGCCGCAACCAGGTGCGCGCGGTGGCGATGTCCAGCACCGACGGTGTCGTGCGCGGCATGGACGTCATCGACACAGGCGCGGCAATCGCCGTCCCCGTGGGCGCGCCGGCGCTGGGCCGGATCCTCAACGTGCTTGGCGAGCCGGTGGACAACGGCCCGGCCATCCCGAAGAGCGTCACCCGCTGGCCCATTCATCGGAAGCGCCCGGACTTCGTCGCCCTCGAGCCCAAGACGGAAATCTTCGAGACGGGCATCAAAGTCATCGACCTCCTCGCCCCGTTCGTGAAGGGTGGAAAGATCGGGCTGTTCGGCGGCGCGGGCGTCGGCAAGACCGTCGTGATCATGGAGCTCATCAACAACGTCGCCAAGGGGCACGGCGGAAAGTCGGTGTTCTGCGGCGTGGGTGAGCGCACCCGCGAAGGGAACGACTTGTATCTCGAAATGAAGGAGTCGGGGGTCATCAACTCCTGCGCGCTGATCTACGGCCAGATGAACGAGCCGCCGGGCGCGCGCCTTCGCGTCGGCCTGTCGGGCCTGACGGTGGCCGAGTACTTCCGCGACAAGGAAAACGCGGACGTGCTGGTATTCATCGACAACATCTTCCGGTTCACCCAGGCGGGCTCGGAAGTGTCCGCGCTCCTGGGCCGCATGCCGAGCGCCGTGGGATATCAGCCGACGCTCGCGACCGAGATGGGCGACCTGCAGGAGCGCATCACCTCGACGAAGAACGGCTCGATCACGTCGGTGCAGGCCATCTACGTACCCGCGGACGACATCACCGATCCTGCCCCCGCCACGGCATTCGCTCACCTGGACGCGACCGTTGTGCTCTCGCGCGCAATCACGGAGCTGGGCATCTATCCCGCGGTGGATCCGCTGGCGTCTGGCTCGCGCATTCTCGACGCGCAATTCATCGGCGCCCGGCACTACAAGGTGGCGACTGACGTGCAGAAGGTGCTGCAGCGGTACAAGGAGCTCCAGGACATCATCGCCATCCTCGGCATGGACGAGCTGTCCGAGGACGACAAGAAGATCGTGGGACGCGCGCGTCGCCTGCAGCGCTTCATGTCGCAGCCCTTCTCCGTGGCCGAGCAGTTCACGGGAATCAAGGGGAAGTACGTGAAGCTCGAGGAGACCATCAGCTCGTTCGAGCGGCTGGTGGCTGGCGAGTTCGATCAGTATCCGGAGCAGGCCTTCTTCATGGCGGGCGGCGCGGATGACGTGATCGAGAACGCCCGGAAGATGCAGGGCTAAGCCGAGAGCCGAGAGCATATGTCCCTACACGTGTCAGTCATTTCTCCCGAGGCGTCGCTCTTTGAGGGCGACGCGGAGTCGGTCGTGGTGCCGGCGTACGACGGCGAGGTCGGCATTCTCACCGGTCACGCGCCAATGATGACGCTGCTCGGCAAGGGACAGCTGCGCATCGATGCCGCGGGCGGCGCTCGTCGCTTTGCGATCGAGGGTGGCTTCCTGCAGGTAATCAACAATCAGGTCCGTGTGGTGACGGAACGCGGTTCGGCCCAGACCTGAGTCGCGCTGCCAGCATCCCGAAAAAGCCTGCCCCTGGCGGGCTTTTTCGTTATCCTCGACAGTCCTCGCCGCGTGAGATGCGTCCATGAGCGCTGAAGCGGATCGGAAGTTTTTTATCGGGGCCGGGCGGGCCCTCGGCGGCGCGACGATCTTCGCGCTGCCGATGCTCATGACGAAGGAGATGTGGGAGCTCGGCGGCCATCTCGACCCGCATCGGATCGTGGTGTTGCTCCTGGCGACTCTTCCGATGCTCGTGTTCCTGTCGGCGTACTCGGGGTTCGAGGAGACCGCCCAGTTGTTTCATGACGTCGTGGACGCCTTCGTCGCTATTGCGCTTGCTGCAATCGCGGCGGCGGTCGTGCTTGCCCTCATCGCTGTGTTCCGTCCTGGAGTATCGCAGCGGGAGTGGCTCGGAATGCTCGCGCTGCAGATCGTGCCGGCGAGCATCGGGGCACTGCTTGCGCAGAGCCAGCTGGGCGCCGACGGGGAGAAAGGGAACACAGAGATCGATCACGACGATCCGGGCTACCTGGCGGAGCTCGGCCTGATGGCCGCCGGCGCACTGTTCCTCGGCTTCAACATTGCGCCGACGGAAGAGGTGCTGCTGATCGCGACGAAGATGACCGACGTGCACATGCTGCTGCTGGTGCTGGTGAGCGTGCTGGTCATGCACGGTTTTGTCTTTGCGGTGGAGTTCCGTGGGCACCACGCGGGAAAGGCATCGGGAGCTCTGCTTCGCTTTAGCGTCCCGGGATACTGCATTGCGTTCATCGTGAGCGCATTCGTCCTCTGGTCGTTCGGACGCTTCGATGGCGCGTCGGTCGACGAATGGATGCGGTTGTCAGCGGTGCTTGCGTTTCCTTCCGCAATCGGTGCCGCCGCGGCGCGGCTCGTCCTATGACGAAAGCAAAGGGTCAGCAGGACGACGAGGTGTCACGGTTCGAATGGATCGTCGCCGCGCTTGGCGCGATCGGATTCATTTTCATCATCGGGTACTTTGGCCGCGAGGCGGCGCGTGGCGATGCGCCGCCGCCGATGGTCACGGTCCGCGTGGACTCGATCACCGCCTCAGCGGGCGGATTCACAGCGCACTTCGAAGCTCGGAACACGGGCGGGTCACCAGCGTCGGCGATCCAGCTTCACGCGGAATTGCGCGATGACCAGAGGCTGATCGAGGCGTCGCAGGTGCGCATCGACTATCTCGCTGCGGGATCCATGTCTCGCGGCGGCTTTTTCTTTTCGCATGACCCGCGCGCGGCAACACTCAGCGCACGCGCGACTGGTTTCCTGGAGCCATGAGGCGTCGACGTCAACAACGCTCGAGGCCGAGAGCGTTCTATCGAATCAATTCGACGAGGATGGCAGGGCGACCACGATTGTTCTGCCCGAACCGGACCTGGGCTTCGGTGGGGGAGAGATAGCGCAGCTCTGCGATCTGGGTGGTCTGGAAGCGACGCAGGGCGTCGGCCCGTCCCACCAGCTGATCGCCGACGTAGACGATGACGTCGCCGACATCAGCGCGGGAGGAGCGTGTGAACCACCGGGGACGAAGCTCCCAGACGGCGTCATAGAGGTTGGCGCGGGGCGACTTCTCCAGCTCAGTGGCGACTATAAGGTATGGGTCACCACCTTCGGGGTTGGGCCGGCTCGGACGAGTCGCGGAGCGGCAGGCGGACAGCAGCAGGAGACCTGCGGCAAGTGCCGGAATCAGGCGCATAATGG
>DASPMP010000199.1:0-2390 GCA_035626995.1 Gemmatimonadaceae bacterium | reverse complement strand
ACGAGAAGGTCTTCTTGACGATCCGTCGCAGGATGCTAGAGCGCCCGGTGATCTACAAGGCGCGAGCAACCCGCATTGATGATCGCAGCCCCCGCGACAATTGCCGCTACGTCGTCACCAACTTGCGTACCAGGCCGCAGTCCGTCTACGGCCTCTATGCCAAGCGCGGTGAGATCGAGAACCGCATCAAGGAACTGCAGCACGGCATGCGCATCGACCGCACCAGCTGCACCAGCTTCATGGATAACCAGATGCGTGCGCTGCTGATCGCCGCGGCCTACGCTGTTGTCAACGCTCTGAAATTGACCGACCGTCTGGGTCGTGATGAGAACGGAGGCAATGATGCGGTGGGAGGCATCCTCCCTTTCGAGCGACGCATCGGAAATATCGCGCGCGTCCCGATGACGTCCGGCAACGCGCGCGTTCAGGAGATCAGTTTGGCCCGCTCCGCCACGCCTGGCGACCGAGACAGCTTGGCGTCGCAGGTAAGAAGCGTGGCGTCGAGCGCTTCGGCAAGAGCGACGTACGCGGCGTCGTAGGCCGAGAGATTCTGCCGAAGCGCCCAGAGTCGACCAAGCAGTGGCTCGTGAGCATGTCGCTGCACGTCGAGAGCCTGCAAGCTCTCCAGCGCTGACAGCGATGAGGCGGCGTCCAGTTCGCCATCGCGAACGAATCTCCGAAGGGTCTGGGCGACCTCGATATCCGCCAGATGCGGGATGTGGAGCGCAAGCTCCGGGTCAGCGATGCGCGCTGCGATCGATCGACCGCTGTCCGTGCCCAGAAGCAGTTCGACCAGCGCCGAGGCGTCGAGCACGATCATCTCGATTCGCGCTCAGACCGGATCACCTCGGCGGGTCTGTGGCGAAACTTTCGGACAGGCTGCGCCTGCAGTCGTTCGAGAACTTCCTGGCGAGTGGGGCGGTCGAGCGACTTTCGGATCTCTCGCAGGATGTAATCGGACATGGACATCCCCTCAGTAGCCGCACGCGCTTTGAGGCGCCGGTGAAGCTCCGTGGGGACGTTGCGGATCTGGACCGTTGTCGACATGCCTGGCCAGTAGTTTCATCGGATTTTCATGGCAAAATGTTCCCTGACTTCGGCCGAGCGACGGAGCTTCCGGCAGCGGCGGGGGTCAGTGCCGCCGTCCGTCCAAATCTGCCCGCTCAGGTCCATCAACGACGTTTCGCACCCCACCGGGAAAGGGCGAGTCCGCGCGGCTCGCGGTCTTCGGGCGGTAGGACTGTCAGGCGACGGATCGGATGTATCGCGGCGTCCGATACGGACTCGTTTCGTCGCCTTCGTCACGCATCATGCCGCGACGGTCGTCTCCGGTGCCGACACAACGCCCCCTCGGCGCGGCCGCTACGACGCGTAGGAAGAGTAGGCGCAATCTCGAACGGACGGTTGCGGTCGTTGTGGTATTCGTTCTGGGCGCGAGCGAGGCCGGGTCCCATGTAGCCGTACCTGATAGGTGTTTCGTGATCTCGGCTCGAGATCCGATGTTCAGCCCGGACGCGGCGTCAAGCTCGTGCGGCGTGATCGTTACCAGCGTGGTCCACGCGATCGGGTTAGCTCCGGCGGCGGCTCGACGTATGAGAACCGTGTCGGCGATCGAGGAAAGCGCAAGGTTCCACGCAACCTGTCCCGTGTTGTCGGACGCGTAGGAAGAATCAGCGCACAATCTCGAACGTCCGCCTCTGGGCGTTATGTCCACCCGCTATCGCTGACGCCAGTAGGCGGGTTCAAGTGGACCAAGGGTACCGTGGGCATTGAGGAGATTGGCCAAGTGGCTATCACCACTTCGGTTGCCCTGTGCGTCTACAACGGTGAGACGACGCTCCTTCAGAACACGCTTCCGCCGACCTTCGACTGGGATGTGAAAAACGGCAAGTTCTCGTACCAGGACAAGGCCGGGACGACCGCCAATGTTACGGCGGCCGGCTTCAAGTATTCCGTGGAGTCCTTCATGTCGTCTGCGTCGATGTCGCTCGGCGGCTCGAGCTTCGACCTGAACCTTGGCGGATCGCTCGCCGGACCGGTCGTCGCTCAGATGCGAACCTCGGACGGCGGATGCTTCGGAGCCGCCTTCAGCTCTGACGAGGTCAAGAAGAACGACGGCGAAAAGTTCACCGCCAAGGAAAAGAACGAGTTCCCCTAGCCTAGGAAGCGGACGCGCAGCGGGGGTTGGCTGCGCTGCGCGTCCTTCCGCTCTTCGGCTCAATGCGAGAACCGGAAGCCGGTCGAAGTTCGCATGCTCAGTGTGCGATGCCTTTCATGTACGCGACGAGCTGATCGAGGCAGATGCTCCAGCCCTGCTCGAAGCCCATCGCTTCGTGCTTCTTCTTGCCCGCTTCGTCGGCGTGTTTCGCCACGGCGGTATAGCGCGTCTG
>DASPMP010000198.1:0-2898 GCA_035626995.1 Gemmatimonadaceae bacterium | reverse complement strand
TCACACGAGCGTGACCTGACGAAGCTCCTCGAGATGATCCTCACGCAGGCGCGCAGGATCACGAACAGCGACGCGGGATCCCTGTACCTCGCTGAGCGAACGCTGGACGGCAGCCCAGCGAAACGACTGCAGTTCAAGCTGACGCAGAACTTCTCGCTCCCGAACCTTCCGTTCGCCGAGTCGACGATCGCGATCGATCATCACAGCCTCTCCGGATATGTAGCGGCCACCGCCCAGCCGCTCGTCATCGCCGACGTCTACCTGCTGCCGGAGGACGTTTCGTACAAGCAGAACCGATACTTCGACGAGAAGTTCGGCTATCGCACGAAATCCATGCTCGTGCTGCCCATGCGGACGCACAAGGACGAGACCGTGGGGGTGCTGCAACTGATCAACCGAAAGCGTGATCCATCCACGGTCCTTTCCGGTGAGTCCGCCGTGCAGAGCGAGGTCATTGCCTACGACCAGCGCGCCGTGGAGCTCGTAGGCGCGCTCGCGTCCCAGGCCGCAGTCGCCATCGAGAACAGCTATTTGTACCTCGACATCGAGAAGCTGTTCGAGGGATTCGTCACCGCCTCCGTCCAGGCCATCGAACAGCGAGACCCGACGACGTCAGGTCATTCCAATCGTGTGGCGAAGTTGACGGAAGGGTTGGCCCTGGCGATCGACCGCAGCGGCGACGGCACGTATCGCGACGTGCGCTTTACCCGGGAACAGATCAAGGAAATCCGCTATGCGGCGCTCTTGCACGACTTCGGCAAGGTCGGCGTACGCGAACAGGTGCTGGTCAAGCAGAAGAAGCTGTACACGGACAAGCTCGACATCATCCGGCACCGCTTCGCGTTTCTCATCCAAACGGCCGACCTTGATTTCGAACGCGAGCGGGCGAATTACCTCGCGTCTCACGGGACGAAAGACCTGGATGAAGCAACCTCGCGCCTCAACGAGATCCGCCGCGCGCGTCGCCAGGAACTACAGCACTTTCTCGATTCCATCGTCCGGGCCAATGAGCCGACGGTGCTGCCGGAAGGCAGCTTCGACGAGCTTCGGAACATCAATCAGCGCACGTACATCGACTTCGACGGGGTCGAGCGCCCCCTCCTCCGCGACGAAGAGCTGCGGTTCCTCATGATCCGCAAGGGCAACCTCGACGACACCGAACGTCGGGAGATCGAGTCACACGTCACCCATACGTTCAAGTTTCTCGAGCAGATTCCATGGACGCGTGAACTGAAGGGGATCCCGACGATCGCCTACATGCACCACGAGAAGCTCAATGGGCGCGGGTATCCCCGCCGCGTCACCGCCGACGACATCCCCGTGCAGACCCGGATGATGACCATCGCGGACATCTTCGACGCTCTGACGGCGACGGACCGTCCCTACAAGCGTGCCGTGCCCTTCGTGCGTGCGTTAGACATCCTGCGGATGGAAGCCAAGGATGGAATGCTCGACAACGACCTTCTCGACGCCTTCATCGAGGCCCGGGTATACGAAGGGGTGATCTCCGAACGGAAGCTCACCCCCTCAGGCCTCGCGGCTCTGTAGTTCCTGGCGCGCCGGACTAGATCGACGGCGGCGTCTCGCTGCTCTTCCCGAACAGCTTCCGGAAGATCCAGACGATCAGCGCGATCGGCAGGACCACGAAGACGACGAACTTCAGCACCATCACCGTCATCAGGCCGATGGCAATGAGCAGCATGACCGGGATGCCGAGGATGGCCATGGTCAGAAAAGGCCGCAGGGCGAACAGGCGCAGGATCGAGGCAATCATCGGCAGTCGGCTCCGGTAATGTTTCCTGGAGGTCCTACGGGAACTCCGGCGGCTGGGTTTCTCCCGCCCTCCCCTGCCTCCAATATTGTCGAATGCTTTCCCTTCTGCTCGCTTTGGCCGTCGCGGCCGACAGCACCAGTTTCATTCGCGTCAACCAGGTGGGCTATCTACCCGGTGCGACCAAGGTTGCGGTCGTTTGCTCGCTCGAAAGCACGACCATCCAGTCGTTCCTCCTGCGGGACGGCCGGGGTGAGGTCGTCTACGGCCCGCGTCCCACTCGTCCGGCCCGCGCCTTCGGGCCTTGCCTCTCCACCCACCGGCTGGACTTCACTGGTTTTCGGCGCCCTGGCCGGTACACCATCGAGGCAGGGAGCGCCGCGCCTGTGAGTGTGCGCATCGGTGCAGACGTCTGGGCCGGTGGCGCGGACACCATGCTGTACTACATGCGCCAGCAGCGGAAAGGCTGGAATCCGCTCTTCCAGGATTTTGTCCACAAGTTCGACGGCAATGTCGTGGATGATACTGGCGGCGTCGTCAAGTTCGTCCCGGTCACGGGCGGATGGGCAGACGCCTCGGACTTCCTGCAGTATGTGACGACGTCAGCGACCGCCGCGTACATGATGCTGGCGGCGCACCGCGACCACCCTGGCGCCTTCGCCGATCAGTTTGACCGCCTCGGAATGCCGGGGAGCAACAGGACGTCTGATGTGCTCGATGAAGCGCGCCATGGACTCGACTGGCTGCTTCGCATGTATCCGGGCGGAGACGAGATGTACAACCAGATCGCCGACGACCGCGATCACTCGTACTTCGACCTCATGGTGAACGACACGTCCGATTACGGGTGGGGCAAAGGGAAGGAACGTCCGGTGTACCCATGCACGGGCCGACCACAGGGACTGTTCCAGAACAAGAACCGCTCGACCGGCTACGCGTCCACTGCCGGGAAGTTCGCGTCGACCTTCGCCCTCGGCGCACAGGTCTTCGCCGCGGATACCGCGTTCGCGCGGCTGCTGCGCGAGCGCGGTGTGGCAGCCTACGAGGTGGGACGGAAGTATCCGGGCGTCTGCCAGACGGCGCCCGCGCGATCCCCGTACTTCTACGAAGAAGACAACTGGGCGGAC
>DASPMP010000197.1:0-8600 GCA_035626995.1 Gemmatimonadaceae bacterium | reverse complement strand
CGGCTTAACTCCGGCGCGTTAGGTCGACGACAGGATGCTTACTAGAGTTAGACCTCCAATGAGATCCCTGCTCGCGTCGGTCATCTCCCCTCAACGACGCCTAGTCGCAAACCTGTCACTGGGCTTCATCGGTCTTTCCGTGGCAGCAGTTCTCATTTACCCCAAGGCGGTCGCACTCGTGTCGGGCGGCCTCGCAGTTCTCGGCACCGGCGCGGTCGCCAACCTGGCTCTTGTCTTCGGCAGTTTGATGTTCCTCCGCGAAGCGCAGCGCGCTCGAGCATTGGTCCAACGCGACCTAACGAGGAGTTGAAGCCGTCGGCGACCCCAAGCAGTTTGGTTGAGTAACTCACATTCAGCGCCGCGGCTTAACTCCGGTGCGTTAGCTCGACGTACGGAGGCCTCGATGAAGCGACCTATTCTTGTCACGCTCGTGCTCTCCACGCTGGGCGCTGCGGCGGGTGCAATCGCCGCTCCTCTGCTTTCATTTCTGGCAACCACGGTCGCGCAGGCGTCGCTTCCGGAGGGACGGGTTGGCTACTTCTTTGATCCCTCGGAGTTCGCGGTTGCCGGCGCGATCGGTATCCCCATACTCGCTTGGCTCCTCATGCGCCGTGTGCCGCTTTGGCGGGCCATTTCCGAACCCACAATCGGTGCAGGCATTGGACTACTTGCCGCGCTTGTCAGCATTCCGTTCTTACACACGCCACCCATGGTGCAGCCAATTTGCATTCTGGCCGGAATGCTGGGCGCAGCCACGCGTCTTCGGTACGCGCATCGCACACCAGCTTCGGTCGAGACGCAGCCGGTCGGGGATGCTGCTGCTGCGAGCTAACGAGGAGTTGAAGCCGACGGCGTCCCCAAGCAGTTTGGTTGAGTAATTCACACTCAGCGCCGCGGCTTAACTCCGGCGCGTTATGCGGACCTCGAGCATTACCAATGACTCCTGAGGGCATGGCTGCTGCCACGCGTCGGATCAATGTGATGCTCGAAGAGCGTGCGGGAGTGCTCGCGCGCGCCGCGAGGGACAAGATGGGTACGTTTGCGGCTCGCGGTGCAGTCACTTCCTCCATGTATGTCGTTGCGATACACACTGTCTGTTCCGAGGAACTCGGTGCTCGCGGTGAGTCCGTTTGGCAGATTGTTCGTTGGGTGGTCGACAACGAGGGCTGGCGCCCAGTGAGAATCACCTCCAACAAGTGGAGGCTTTGGCGAAAGAGGCCTTGACCAGTGGTTCACGCGACGTCGACAGAGTCTACGCCGACGCCTGTGCCAAGATTACTGGTTCTTGGCCGACTCTCGACGAACCTCGAGCGCGTGCTCTCGAGAAGGCCCTAGCCGATGCCGAAGTCGACCAGCTCGGTCGCAAGGCCCGTCACGTCCCGCTCTTGGATGCACTTACTGCTCCGCGTTACAGTGCTGCGCACGCTCATTGGACCAAGGCCTTGGGTTTTGCTCGAGCCGTCCCTGCCGACCACGCCAATGCTATGAAGGAGGCCGTCCAAGCCTTAGAGTCCCTGGCGCAAGTCGCTCTTGGTAAAGATGGACTTACTTTGGGCGAGGCAGTTAAGGAGTTACGGTCTCGAAAGGAGCTTCCTGCAGGCACGGACAAGATCATCGACGGACTTTGGACCTTCGCCAACGCAACGCCCGGGACACGCCACGCTGGCACGGCGCCACCGTCTGCCGATGCCGGTGACTGGGAATTAGCCCGCGATGTGGCAGAGGCCGCGACGAGGTTGCTGTTGCGTATTGATGCCGCATAACGAGGAGTTGAAGCCGACCGGCGGGCCGCGGTCGCGGCTCGCTCGCTCAGCTCGCGAGCCGCATATTGTTGGATCCGCCGGCGGCTTAACTCCGGCGCGTTAGACCGACCCAGAGAGATCTATGGCCAGTCAACCAGTAGGCGAGTACACGATTCGCGTTTCTAGTGGCCGCCCTGGCACTGAGGTCGCCGTGATGGGCGCGGTTTATCTGGGTGCCGCGGATGGCGAACTCCGGTTTGTTCAGCAACACACGCCCTTCGAGGTCTCGGGTACTGCCAGAGTGTTGAGCGGTATGCTCCGCGCTGCCGCTCCCGATGTGCCTGTGACTGTGGAAGTACTCCGCGGGGAAACGTCCGGTAGCCTGGAACGTGTCTCGATGGCACGCGGGCGCACGGTGCTTCTAGGCGAACATGTCACAGGGGCGTCAACACGCTTTATTCGCACGGCCCCATAGTGCCGGCGGTCTAACGAGGAGTTGAACCTGACCGGGGAAGGTGACTCACTTTTGTAGACACTTTTCCCTAACGAGCGGGAGGTGTCGATGCCGCGGTCCGGGCCTCGCAAGATTCAGAAGTACAGTGCCGAGTTCAAAGTCACGGCGGTGAAGCTGAGCCAGCAGCCCGGGGTTCAGGTGAAGGCGGTGGCGCAAGCGCTCGAGATCCATCCCTTCATGTTGTCGAAGTGGCGCAAGGATCTGCGGGACGGCCGATTGCGAGGGCGGTCCCAAGCCGCCGTCCCGCCGCGCTTGAAGCGGGAAAGCCGACGCCTGCAGCAGCTCGAGCGAGCGCATGCTCAGCTTCAGACGGAGCATGCGCTCCTAAAAAAAGCTATCCGGTTCTGTTCCGATCCAAGCGTGAAGCGTTTGCGTTCATCCACACGCAGCGCCAAGCGCTCGCCCTGACCCGACTGTGCGCGCTCTATGGCGTGACCCGCGCAGGCTACTACGCCTGGGCGTGCCGCCGGCCGAGCGTGCATGCGGAGCAGGACCGGAAGCTTCTCCACCACGTCGAACGCGTATTTCGCGCGCACGGGGGCCGGTACGGCAGCCCGCGGGTGATGCGCGCCTTACGTGCGGAAGGCATTGTGGTTGGTCGCCGGCGGGTCATGCGCCTGATGCATCGGGCCGGGCTCCGGGCGCGCGCCGCCCGGATCTATCGCGCGAACCCCAGGCTGCACCAGTTCTTCACCCAGCATCCCAACCGGATTCGTCGCCTGGCAGTGCGACATCCCAATCGCGTTTGGGTGGGTGATATCACGTACATCCCGGTAGCCGGCCAGTGGCGCTTCCTGGCGGTGGTGATGGATCAATACTCCCGGCGGATCCTCGCGTGGACGCTCGCCGGTCGCCGGAGCACGCAACTGACTCGCGCCGTGTTCAACGCCGCCATTCGCCGTCGAGGCGTCGGAGCCCGATTGGTGTTTCACAGCGATCGCGGTAGCGAATACTCCGGCAGTGTCTTTCGGGATCGCTTACGCGCGCTTGGCGTGCAGCAAAGCGCGGCGCTGCGCGGCCCCGGCGAGAACGCGCACATGGAGTCCTTCTTTCACTCGCTCAAGGCAGAGCTTCTCCATGCCACCACATTCACCACGGACGCCGCGCTGCGGCGTGCCTTGTCCGGCTACTTCCAGTTTTATAACCGATGTCGCCTGCACTCAGCCCTCGGGTATCGCACTCCGATTGACTACGAAGCGATCGCCGCGTAATTCTGCAGTGTCAACAAAAGCGAGACACCATCCGTCCACCAGTCGGGCGCGCCGTATGTACCGCTGACCAGCATGGCGATGTCGCGATGCGCCATGGTGGAGGCGTCGTGTGAGTCGAGGACGCGCATCCATTCCTCCCACGTTCGTCCCGTCTTGGCCTGTACCTTCGCGTCCGCCATGCCCGCGACCTTGGCATAGTCGGGCTTCTTCAGCAGCTGTGCGCGGGCGGCGGTGTAGGCTTCGCCGGTCTTCTCCATGCGAGCGCGAACGAGTCGCTTGAGATCCTTGTTGACGGGCATCGTCGATGTCTCCTCTGGGTACACCACGGGCCACTCCCCGGCAGCGCGCCCATGATGAACGCAGGATGACGATACCGATCCGGGGGTGTGCCCCCCTTTGCCTCCCGAAGGACTCCGGCCAGGGCGGAAGTCGTAGAGGTTCGGCGCGGACCTGTCGCCGTTGCCGGAAAGAATGGGGCGGCGTCGCAGGGACGTCAAGCAGATAGCAATGCTCTGATCGTCAGCCCTTCGGCTGCCGGAAGCTCAGCAGGAATCGCCGCCCTTCCCAGAGCACAGGAATCGCACGGAGGATGGCGAACGCAGTCGTGACGTAGACGAGGACGTCGACGCTACGCCGCGCGACCAGGCCGAGGTCCGTGGTGGGGCGCACCGTCGGCCACGCGAGCACGAGGCCCAACGCGCAGAAGCACACGGCTTTGAGCCCGCCGTACACGGCACGACTCCAGCGCGACGCCGTCAGCTCCTTTGCCCAGCGGCTTACCTGCATGCTATCCGGACCGAACGCGGTCTTTCCCTCGCCGAATGCCGCGCTGCGTATGAAGTCGGTGAGCACGGTGCGGGTGATGATGACGAGCGGCACCCAGTGCGGCACGAGGTTGGTCCCGTCGGCGTCACGGCGGATGGCGAAGAAGGTCCAGAGTGCCAGCTCGACGATGCGGTCTCCCGCAATGTCGAAGAGTGCGCCCTCCTTCGACTCTTCCTTGAACTTGCGTGCTGCCCAGCCATCCAGCGCATCCATGAAGATCGCCCAGGCCAGCAGCGGTACCATGGCCAGGTCGAGCCATACGTTCTCGACCACGCGATCGCGCTCCCAGACGGCAATCACGACGAAAATCAGGATGACGCGTGCGACCGTCAGGGCGTTGGCCATGCCGTCAGTGCTCTCTCACGGGACGGTCGGAAACCCTCCGGCCTTCGCGAGCGCGTCGAGTCCCCCCACGACGGGAATCGTGAAGGTCGTGCGCGACAGGTCGACCATGAGCTGCGTTCCCGGCTGCGGCCAGAGCGTAAACTCGCGGTCACTCGACATCACCATCACGGCGAGTTGCTTGCCGGGAGGGATCACCTGGTGGTCAGGCTCGAGATCGAACGTCAGGTCGTAGTACTGTCCGGGAACAAGAGGCTCACCGGGCTGCAACGAGTTGTAGTCGCCGCCGCGGCTGAGTGATTTGTAATTACCGGGATCAGCCCAACCGCGCGTGACGACTCCCACATGACCCTGCGAGCCGAGGCGGGTGGAGTCATATGGCAACGTGACGAGCCAGACGCTGAGGTTGGCCGCCGGCTTGTTTGCGGCGACGCGAATGGTGATTCGTGGCGTGCCGGAGATTCGTAGGGTGTCACGCAGCACAGGCGTCGCGTAGAGCAGCCGGCGCGCGGACTGCGCGCTGCTCGCGAGCGCACTCCCGCTGAAGGCGACGTCGTCACCAATCGTATCGATGGCGGTGACGCCCGCCGTGGCCAGCGTGCCGATGCCATTGCCATCGCCGGTGGGGCGGAGCACGACTGGAGCGGATCCTGGCGCAGGAAACGCCGGGTAGCCTACTGGGGAGAACGATCCACGTACGGGCGGCACACCCGGAGTGGGAATGTTCTCCACGACATGCAGCGTGGGGTCACTCTTCACGCCGTTCTCGATGCCATACAGGTAGTGCGTAAACCACCGGTTGACCATGTCTGCCGGTGGATTGCCACCATGGCCACCCTGGTGCAGGAAGAGCGATGCGGGCTTCCCCATGGCGCGAAGCGCCTCGTAGATGCGCACGCTGTGCGAGGGCATGACGTTGTAGTCATTGAGCCCGTGACCAAGAAGTACCGCCGCCTTCACGTTCTTCAGGTGCGGCAGGAGATCCCGAGCAGCCCAGAACTCGTTGTAGTCACCCGTCGCGCGGTCCTGCCCCTTCGCGAACGCGCCATTCTTCCACAAACGATCGCACGTCGCGCGCACCGTGGTGTCACCACTGGCGACGAAATCGTACAGCACGTCCACGTCCTCGCCGAGGTAGCCGCCTGGAGAACGGACGAGCCCGTTGCTGCGATAGTAGTGGTAGTACGACGTATTCGGCGCGACGGGTATGACGACCTCGAGACCGTCGACACCCGTGGTCGCGGCGGCGAGGGGAAGGGTGCCTTCGTACGACGTGCCGATCATCCCGACCTTGCCGGTAGACCAGGAGGTCGCGCGCACTTCTTCCATACCTGTGAGGGACGTGTAGCCTTTCGCGCGCCCGTTCAGCCAGTCGATGACGAACTTCATGGCCATCCGCTCGGGCGTGTCGCCAACCGTTGGGCAGCCCTGCGAGCGTCCCGTACCCGTTGCTTCGGAGTGCACGACCGCGAAACCGCGCGGCACCCACGTATTCACGAGGGCATTCGAGATGCGCGTGCGGCCGCCGTTGTAGGCGGGGCCATTCATCGGCGCGCGCTTCGGCGATTCGACACCCAGCTCCTGGCGCACGTCCCACATGCTGAAGTCGCGGGCGGTGCCGGCGAAGTACGGGCTCGAGGAGTAGATGACCGGAACCTTCAGCCCTTCACTCGCGGTCTGGCCGGGACGCGTGACATCGACATGCACGCGATCGCGTCTCCCGTCCTGGTCGGAGTCGATATCCGTCTCCACCCAGAGGTTCTGGCGGATCCACTGCGCCGTGTCCTGGAATGCCGGAACGATCTGCGCCATCCCGTTCTGGAAGATCGGGCCAGTCTTGGCGGGCGGCTGGGACGGCTGGGCAGCGAGGGTAGACGCGACGAGAAGCGGGACGAAAGCGATGCGCATCGTGAGCGGGTTCGGGGACGCTGTCTTCTACCCGGAAAAGTATGCCGGGTTCAGGCGGTTCGACGCTAGCGACTGGCGAGATGCGCCCGGACCGCATCGATGTCCTTGAACCAGCGGTTGGGCATGACGACAATGGTCGGCCCGAGCTCATCGAGCAACTTCTCGGCGCTCGCTGCTGCTGGCCGGAGGTCGAACGGTCCCGGATTGCTGGACAGCTTCATCCCAAGGAACTTCTTCTCCGTGCGCTGCGGAAAGTGTGGCGCCATGTATCGACCATTCTCGTCGAACAGGCGAATGACGCCGGCCTCTACGTCTGCAGCCGCGAAATTGGCGCGGGCCTCGGCGACATCCTCGACCACCTCGAGACGCCCGTCATCGTTATAGGCAAAGAGCATCCGGAATTGTAATCGCTCGATGCGGCGCAAACCGTCGATACGAAGAGGGTGCTGGCGTCGATCCGCAGGGACGACTAGTCGGTGCCGAGAACCGGAATGGTAACTGGCGTAGCGGGGCCGAGGAGGCGATCCGCCAGGCGCTCGAGATGGAGAAACTGGTGGGACGGATCCGGAACGCTCGACACGTTCACGTCGATCGGCAGCTCATGCCCGTTCCACTCCTGCACCACATCCAGCACTCCCTGCCAGACGGCAGCGAATGAGTGGCCGACGTCGACCGGCGACTTGTCGGGATGGAAGTCCTTTCCGCCAGCCACCCAGAAGGGCGGCTCCTCTGCACGGCCCGCCTTGAGATACACCGCCTTCACATCCTTGTAGATCAGCGCTGCGTTCCGGGTGTGCGCGTAGAAACCGGGACGATAGCGTCCGTCGGCAAGAACTTTCGCGGTCCACGTGCGATAGTAGTCGCGCATCTTCGCGGGCGTCGACCGCATGTACTCGATGTCGAGGAAGATCACGCTCCCCTTGGGGAAGCCTTCGGCGGCGGTGCGCTTGATGGCGTCAGCGGCCTCGATGGAGCCGCGCGTCGCGCTGACGAGCTGCGCGTTGCACTGGTCCACGGGGCGGTCCGCCGGATTGACGCGCACCTTCACCGGGACACGCACGTTGCGCTTCACGGGGACCTTCTTCGTGATGTACCGCGCCACGCGCTTGCCGTTCACGGTGCGATACACCTTCACGCGCTTGTTGACGTATCGCGTCCGGCGCACCGTACGGTATTTCGTCTCGTACCCGGTGGGGGTCTTGTCCCACGTCTGCTGGCCGACGTAGATGACGGCCATCCCCCAGCCCATGGCGGCGAGTCGCTCACGCTTGCCCACCCAGGTGCGCCCCTTATGGCAGGGAGCAGGGAGGTAGTAGCCCACCCATTCGTACGGGACGTCCTTGTGCCGCCAGGCCTGCATGACGTCGTCGCCGGGATAGGCATAGGTGTCGAAACCGAGGTGACGGCCCACGCGTTCGGGACCGAACTTGTCGCCGACCTCCGCGACCTGAGTGACCGCATTGGGAAACGAGCTCGCCACATCTGACGCGAGCGCCACCGGCGAGCCGGTGAGCTGCGGCTCGTGGGTCGTGACGAACACGGCCGCGATCAACGCGGTCATAAACGTCCGAAAGAGGCGCTTCAACTTCATGGGCGACAGCGGTTTGGGGGTTGATGGCGCATACCCCGACAGCGACGAAAAGTGGCAACGAAATCGACCCATTTCGAGACGGTCCAACGGGTAGATTCAGGAACGCGCCGAATGGGCGCGCATCAGCCCGGAGTCACATGCGCGTGGTACCCGAACAGATCAGCAGGAACTGGATCGACACGCTGTCCGACGAAGACCTCGTTGACATCGAAGCGCGCCTGCACACGAAGTTCGCCACTCTCGAGAAGCGCGAGAAAAAGGCCCGTGGTGCGCGTTTCAGCATGATGCGCGCGTCGGCTGATCTGCTGGACGCCTGGGACCGCTGGTCGCGACTGCTGAATGCGACGCGCGAACGTGCCCTGATTCCCCGCCGCCCCGCGCTCGACAGCTGAACGCGGGCTACTTGCCCGTCGGTACGGCGATCCCCGCCTTGAACGACACGTTCATGGCGGACACGGGGTCGTTGA
>DASPMP010000196.1:0-47829 GCA_035626995.1 Gemmatimonadaceae bacterium | reverse complement strand
GCCCTATTTCCACGCCCGGATGTCGTGCACGCGTCCGGGACCCGATGACGTGTCGTACGAAAGTGAGCGCACCCATCCCGGTGCTACGCCAGCGGCGTTCCGCGCGTGGTATCGCCCCACTGGTCCCGTATTCGAAAGTGCGCCAGGACGCTTCGAACACTGGTGCACAGAGCGGCTCTGCCTGTTCTCGACGACGCACGAAGGCGGGTTGCAGCGGCTGGACATCGAGCATCCGCGATGGCCCCTGCAGCCGGCGGTGACGGATGTCGTGTTGAACACCATGGCCGCCGCGTCCGGGATCGCTCTCCCGGCCGAGGCACCGCACGTGTTGTTCGCGAAGGAGCTGGAGGTCGTGGCGCACTGGCCCACCGCCCTCGGCTGAATGGCGCCGCTTCCGGCGCAGCGCCATCTTGCAGCATGTCCGCCTTTCGCCGCACGCACGAATCCCACCAGCCGGGCGCACGCACCCTTCCCCGCGAGTATTACACGTCGCCGGAGATCTTCGCGCAGGAGCAGGAGCGCATCTTTCAGCGCCACTGGCATTGTGTGGGACGGGCCAGCGCCTTCCGGAAGCCCGGTGAATTTCAGCTCCGCACCGTCGCCAGCGAGTCCCTGATCCTTGTGCGTGACCGCGCCGGGGTGCTGCACGCGCATTTCAATGTCTGCCGACATCGTGGCACACAGCTGTGCCGGGAGACGTCGGGGCAGCTTGGCGAGACGATCCAGTGTCCGTACCACGCGTGGACGTATGCGCTGGACGGGCGCCTCGTCGGCGCGCCGCACATGAACGAAACCCCGGGGTTCGAGAAGCAGGACTATCCGCTGCACGAAGCGGCCGTCGCGGAGTGGGAGGGGTTCGTCTTCGTCAACATCAGCCGGAGCGCCGAGCCATTCGACAGCTGGTTCGCACCCATGCTGCGCCGGCTCGCGCGGTTTGCCCTGCCCTCGCTCAAGGTCGGGCATCGCGCGCAGTATGAAGTACGCGCCAACTGGAAGCTGGTGTTCCAGAACTACAGCGAATGCCTGCACTGCCCCATGATTCATCCGGAGCTGTCCACGGTGCTGCCGTATCAGAGCGGCGCGAACGACCTCACGACCGGCGCCTTCCTCGGCGGCTACATGGAAATCCGGCCGCCGCACGAGAGCGCGACGCTGACGGGACGTGCCTGCGGTCGGCTGCTGAACGATCATCTCGCGGGCGATGACGTCCAGCGGGCGTATTACTACACCTTCATGCCGAACATGGCGTTGTCCATCCATCCGGACTACGCGAACTACTACCTGATCACGCCGGTCGCCGTGGACCGCACAATCGTCGAGACCGAGTGGATGTTCAACCCGCAGAACGAGGGGAACCCGAACTTCAATCCGTCGGACGCCATCGACTTCTGGGACGTGACCAACCGCCAGGACTGGGACATCTGCGAACGCAGCCAGCTCGGCGTGAGCTCGCGACGATACGAGCCGGGTCCGTACTCCCCACGCGAAAGCATCCCTGCCGCGTGGGATGCCGAATATCTGCGGATGATGCAGCCGCCGCGTCCCAGCGCCTAATCCATCCCTCCACAACCATGATTCGCACCATACTCCTCGTTGTAGTCGCTGTGCCGGTGCTGGGCGCCCAGGACCTGCCGCGCGCCGCGACCCTGGCCACCGTGCCGCGCGTCGCCTCGCTGCCGAATGCCACCAGCGAAATGGTGAATGTCATCCAGCGCTTCTCGGCCGATGAGAACGCACTGTCGCGGCGCTACGACGCGAATGGGTCGCCGGCACAGCGGTCGCGGATGCGCGATTTCTACCAGGGATGGCGGCAACGGCTGCGCGAATCGGACTTCGACCGGCTGAGTCACGATGGGAAGGTCGATTACGTGCTGCTCGACAATCACCTCCAGCACGAGCTCGCGCTGCTCGACCGCGCCGAGCGGCAGCGCGCTGATGTCGCCCCCCTGCTGCCGTTTGGGGATCGGCTGCTCGCCCTGCAGGACAGCCGCCGCAACCTCGACGACATCAATCACTCCGCGCTGGCCCGGACCCTGGCGGACATCGCGCGTCAGGTGGACAGCCTGCGCTCCCTCTTCGAACCCGCGCCGCGCCCAACGGCCGGCGCCGACAGCGCACGTCCTCGGGCGCAGCCACCCAAGGTGAGCCGGACCGTCGGCAACCGCGCCGCGGACAACATCGAGGGAATCCGTCGCACGATGACGGCGTGGTATCGGTTCTATGATGGCTACGATCCCCTCTTCACCTGGTGGGCGCGTGATCCTTACCGGAAGCTGGATTCCGCGCTGATGCGCTACTCGCGCACCCTGCGCGAACGTGTCGTGGGCATGCGGCCCGGGGAGTCCCAGGAGCGCAACCAGGGACCCATCATCGGCGATCCCATCGGCGCCGAAGGTCTCAAGGAAGACCTGCGCCACGAGATGATCCCGTATACGCCGGAAGAGCTCATCGCGATCGCCGAGCGCGAGTATGCGTTCAGCCTGTCGGAGATCAAGAAGGCGGCGCGGCAGATGGGATTCGGCGACGACTGGAAGAAGGCAATGGAGAAGGTAAAGGACACGTACGTGGAGCCGGGGAAGCAACCGGAGATGATCCGGCGGCTGGCGCGCGAGGCGGAGGAGTTCTTCGACAAGAACGACTGGGTGACGATCCCGCCGCTCGCGAAGGAAGACTGGACGATGGAGATGATGACGCCCGAGCGGCAGCGCGTCGCCCCCTTCTTCCTTGGCGGACCGACGATCCTCGTGTCATATCCCACCGCGGACATGACCGATGAGGAAAAGCTGATGAGCATGCGCGGCAACAACCCGCACTTTTCGCATGCCACCGTGTTTCACGAGCTGAATCCCGGCCACCACCTGCAGGGGTTCATGCGGCAGCGATACAACCAGCATCGCGGGCTGTTCAATACGCCCTTTTGGGGCGAGGGGAACGCGCTCTACTGGGAGATGTTCCTCTGGGATACCGGCAAGTTCCACGTCACGCCGGAGGACCGGATTGGTGCGCTCTTCTGGCGGATGCATCGCAGTGCGCGAATCATCTTCTCACTGAATTTCCATCTCGGGAAGATGACGCCGGAGCAGGCAATCCAGTTCCTCGTGGACACCGTGAACTTCGAGCGTGCAAACGCGGAAGGCGAAGTCCGCCGATCGTTCGCCGGACAGTACTCGCCGTTATACCAGGCGGCCTACATGCTGGGCGGGCTGCAGATGCGCGCGCTGCATCGCGAGCTCGTCGCGTCGGGACGGATGACCAATCGCGAGTATCATGACGCGATCCTGCAGGGCGGTCCGATGCCTGTGGCCATGATTCGCGCTCGCCTGGCAAACTTGCGCCTGACTCGCGAAGGCGCTGCACCGTGGCGCTTTGCGGAACAGTTGCCTCCGCCTGTGCCATTCAAGTGACTACTCACTGCCAAGTGCTAACGGCCAAGTGCTAACAGCCAAGTGCTAACAGCCAAGTGCTAACGGCCAACCGCTAAAAGCCAAGAGCTGAAGGCCAACAGCTATAAAAGCCAACCGCTAGAACCCAACAGCTAAAAGCCAACGGCTTACTACCAAGTGCTGGAAGCCGAGCGCGAACGGGCAAGGGCTCATGCGCCGTTGGCCGTAAGCCGTTGGCCGTAAGCCGTAAGCCGTTGGCCGTAAGCCGTTGGCCGTAAGCCGTTGGCCGTAAGCCGTTGGCCGTAAGCCCTTGGCCGTAAGCCGTTGGCCGTAAGCCCTTGGCTATCCGACAAGACGCTTCCGCACGGAGTTCACGATGTGCTCCACCAGGTCGTCGTCCGACGCGCCGCGCGCCCAGTCCGGGTTTGACTCGTCGGTGAAACCGTACGCCTCGACGATGTTCTGCAGGTGGTCATGCGACAGGGCGTGCAGCTGGCTGCGCAGCAGCTGCTCCCCTTCCGCGTACGTGAGGAACGGATCGAGAACCACGCGTGTCCTGACTGCCACCGTCCCACGGGCCGGGGATCGCCTCGGTCCCGACGTGGCGAAGCGGCGCGCCATCTTGCGCGGCGGGTGCGCCGCCGCCGGACGGAGCGCACGCTCGAGCGCACCTTCGAGGTACGTCGCGGTCAGCCCCTGGGCCCAGTACATCACGTCATCACGATTGGGCTGCTCCGTCTCGCGCGGCGTACTGATGGAACCATCCCCACCGGCCCGCGTGAACTCGAGCCAGCCTTCCCACAAGCCGTCGCCGGCCTGCTTGGCGTATGCGCGGCCGTAGTACAGGTCGCCGGTGGTGCTGCGTGTCGGCTCGGTGAAGCTGACCAGAAGTTCCGCCATGACAAGCTCCGCGAAGAGAGGCTCTCATTCAGTGCAATTCCGGGACTAGTCCCATTCGCGCGAAGGGCGCATGTTGGTGCGATGCGAACCCTGCACTATGCCGCCGTAGCGATTATCTGCTGCAGCGGCGGAGCGAGCGCACAGTCGCTGCGTCCGTATCAGCCGGCCATCGACGTGCTCGACTATGCCTTCGTGCTCAGCCTGCCGGACACCGGCTCGCACATTCGCGGCGATGCGATGATCACCTTCCGGCGTACGGGCCGCACCGACACTCTCGTTCTTGACCTGCGCCAGTTGCGCGTTACGCGGGTTCTCTTCGAACGACGCGTCCGGCGCTACCGGAGAACGGACTCGACCATCCACATCCCGCTGCCCCGCGGGGACACGGGCACGTACGTGGTGAATGTGGTCTACGATGGGCCTGTCACCGACGGGCTCATCGTCCGGCGCGACAGCGCCCGGCGATGGACGTACTTCGGCGACAACTGGCCGAACCGCGCGCGCTACTGGCTGCCGACCGTCGATCATCCGAGCGACAAGGCCACGGTGACCTGGAGCGTATCCGCGCCCGCGGGAAGAACGATCGTCGCCAATGGTGCCCAGTTCGAACGCCGGGTGACCGGCACCGGCGCACGCGCGCGCGCGATCACCCGCTGGAGGGAGTCGAAACCGATTCCGACATATCTCATGGTCATCGCGGCCGCGCCGCTCGTCCGCCACAACCTTGGCCAGACGGCGTGCGGATTCGCGGAAATCGCGCGCTGCGTCCCGCAACAGGTGTATACCGCGCCGGAGCAGCGCCGAGCAGCGCCAGGCAACTTTGCGCGCGCAGGTGAGATGGTGCGCCACTTCGCACAGCGCGTGGGTCCGTATCCCTACGAGAAGCTCGCGCACCTGCAATCCGCGACGCGGTTCGGCGGGATGGAGAACGCGAGCGCGATCTTCTACAACGACCGGGATTTCCGTCGCGACGGTGTCGGCGAGCGTCTCATCGCGCACGAGACCGCGCACCAGTGGTTCGGGAATTCGGTCACGCCGCGCGAATGGCCGCACCTCTGGCTCTCGGAAGGGTTCGCGACCTACTGGGCCGCGCTCTGGGCACAGCATGCGCATGGGGACAGCGCCTTCCGCGCGAGCCTGACATCTGTGCGCAACACGATCCTCGCCAACACCAACGCCGTGGCGAAACGACCCGTCATCGACACCGTCGAGACGGAGTTGCTGCGCCTGCTCAATGCCAACAGCTATCAGAAAGGTGGCTTCGTCCTGCACATGCTCCGCAATGAGCTGGGCGACAGCACCTTCTTCACCGCCGTGCGGGACTACTACACGCGCTACAAGCACGGCACCGCGGTCACCTTCGACCTCCAGACCGCCTTTGAAAAGGCATCGGGGAGGGAGCTGACCTGGTTTTTCGATCAGTGGCTGCGGCGTCCTGGCTATCCCGAGCTGGACGTCGCGTGGGCCGTGGACTCCGCTTCGAACACCATCGAGATCGCCGTCAACCAGGCGCCGCGTTTCGGGACGTTCCAGTTCGAGCTGCGCCTGGGCCTGCGGGACTCGGCCGGCACTGTTCGACGCATCGAGGTGGGAATTCCCGCGCAGGACAGCACACGCCTCGCGCTTCCCATCTCGGGCCCGGTCACTAGCGTTGAAGTCGACCCCGACATCCAGCTCCTCGCACGCACGTCGGTCCGCAGGATCGGAGACCCTGAGCCCTCGAGAAATCCAGAATGAACAAACTCGTGACCGTCGCCGCGCTGCTGCTCCTCGCCGCCTGCGCTCGGGAAGGGGCAACCGCCGATTCGACCGGAGCCGATGCGCCACTCCCCGCGGACGCCGGAACGTTTACGCTCGAGCAGTTCCAGCAGTTACGCTGGATGAATGGCATGTGGCGCGGATTCATGCCCGATGGCAACCGCTTCTACGAGCGATACCGCGTGCTCGACGACTCCACGATGGTGATGCACGCGTTTCCGGATTCCACCTTCGGCACCCCGTCGGACTCATCGCGCATCATGTTGCGGGAGGGACGTGTGGTGAACGATGGCGGCACGGCACGGTGGGTCGCTACCAGGCTGGACACGACGGGTGTGGACTTCACGCCACACTTCGGCGCGCCAAACCGCTTTACGTGGGCTCGGGAATCCGACACGCAGTGGAGCGCGACCATGCGGTGGAACGACGAGGCCGGTCGCCCGCAGGTTCGCACCTACGCACTGCACAAATTCGGGCGATGACGCGCTGGCTCAGCATCGGTACGTCGCGGTAAATTGAGGGCTGTCCGGCGCCGCCGGATCCGACCCTCCGCCTCCCGTCTCATTATGCGTCGTCTTCTCCGTACGCTCGGCGTTTCGCTGAGCGCGCTTGCCGCCGTGGCGTTCTCCGCCACCTCCTGCACCGAGATCGCTGCGACATCCTCCGCGCCGCTGACGGCGCTCGAGAATCCGGTGATTGCCGCGTCCCACCTGCCGTCGGTGCGCATCAGTGAGCTGCACTATGACAATGTCAGCACCGATGCCGATGAGCGCGTCGAAGTGTCCGGTCCTGCAGGGACGGACCTCACAGGCTGGAGCCTGGTGTTCTACAACGGCTCGACGCCTTCATCCGCGGTCACGTATCGGACCACCACGCTGAGCGGCACCATTGCGTCGAGCTGCGGCGCGCGCGGGGTCGTCGTGGTCGCGCTCCCCGTCGACGGAATCCAGAATGGCGGCAATGACGGCGTCGCGCTCGTCAATGGCACCACGGTGATCGAGCTGCTTTCCTATGAAGGGACGCTCACCGCATCCAACGGCCCCGCGGCCGGCATGACGTCGACAGACATCGGTGTCGTCCAGGGGGGAACGACACCAGCCAATTCGTCACTGCAGCGGGAGGGGAGTGGCACGTGGGTCGTCTCGTCCGGCTCGAACACCTTCGGCTCATGCAACGACGACGAAGATGATGTTCCGCCCGTCGTAGTCGATCACATCACCATCGCGCCGACGTCTGCGACCGTCGCCGAGGGCAGCACGCAGCAGTTCACTGCCACCGCGTTCGACGACGACAATCAGCCGCTCTCGGGCGTGTCCTTCTCGTGGACGAGCTCCGCGCAGGGAGTCGCGACGGTGAATGCGTCCGGTCTTGCCACCGGCGTCACCGCTGGTGAGACGGAAATCCGCGCAGCAGCAGGTGAAGCCATCGCCACAGCCACGCTCCAGGTCACCGAGGCACCAATCCCGGACCTTCCCGCGGTTCGCTTCAGTGAAGTGCACTATGACAACGTCGGCACCGACGTCGGCGAAGCCATCGAGATCGAGGGCCCCGCAGGTACGAACCTGGACGGGTGGAGCGTTGTGCTCTACAACGGCAGCGGTGGCGTCAGCTACGACGTGCGTGCCCTCACTGGCGCGATCCCGGACCACTGTGATGGCAGGGGAGTCGTGGTGGTGCGCTACGAACAGGATGGCGTGCAGAACGGCGGGCAGGATGGATTTGCGCTGATCAACGCGTCGAACGACGTCGTCGAGTTCCTGTCGTATGAAGGCGTGCTCACGGCGACCAACGGACCGGCTGCTGGCCGCCAGTCCACGGACATCGGCGTCGCACAGTCATCCGCGCCGCATTTCCAGACGCTTCAGCGTCGTCCGTCCGGCAAATGGGACGCACAGAAGGCATCCACGCTTGGCGGCTGCTACGGCAGCACCCCCGTCACCCCTTACAACCAGGTGAGCTTCAGCGGTCGCGTGCCATTCGACGCGCCCCTCCCGGTTGGATTCGAGGATCAGCTGTTCAGCACCCTGCGCGCGCCGAACGACGCAACCATCCAGACGACCTTCACGTGGGAGTCGCTCAGCCCAGCCATCGCGTCCATCGATGAAGATGGCGTCATGCGCGCGCTCGCAGAGGGGACGGCCACCTTCCGCGCGACGGCGCAGGACGGAACCACCGGAGTCTTCTCGCTGCCCATGGCCGTCGCGACGGCCAGCACCACCGCGCTCTATGGCAATCACGCAGAGTTCGGCGAGCCAACGGATGCCGATCCCAGCGACGATTACATCGCGCGTCGCACGGAGTTCACATCGTCATTCAACAAGCTCCGGAACATCCCGAACTGGGTGAGCTACAACCTCGAAGCGACCCACATCACGCCGGGACAGGACCGGTGCGATTGCTTCACCTACGACCCGCTGCTGCCGGCCGACTTCGCCCGGTACACCACGGCGGACTACACCGGCGCGGGCGCCGCCGCTGGATTCGGCATCGACCGCGGTCACCTGGCGCGTTCATTCGACCGCACTTCGGGTTCGCTGGACAACGCCCGCACCTTCTACTTCTCGAACATCATTCCGCAGGCGGCAGACAACAACCAGGGTCCCTGGGCGAACTTCGAGAACTACCTGGGCTCCCTGGCGCAGAACGACAACCGTGAGGTCTACATCATCACCGGTGGTGCTGGCAGCCAGGGCACGGTGAAGAACGAGGGACTCATCACCATTCCCGCCAGCACGTGGAAGGTGGCAGTGATCATGCCCCGCGATCAGGGACTCGCGAACGTGGACAGCTACGACGACATCGAAGTGATCGCCGTGATCATGCCGAACGTCGCGGGCATCAGGAACGTGGACTGGCGCACCTATGTGACGACGGTGAACGCCGTCGAAGCGGTGAGCGGTTACGACGTGCTCGCGCTGTTGCCGGATGGCGTGGAAAGCGCGGTCGAGGCGGGGATGCAGGACGAGTTCGCGTTGGCGGATGCCCTCGTTTCGAGCGGCGCGCTGAGCAGTGGCAACGGCAACTCGCTGAGGTCGAAGCTCGAAGCCGCTGCGGCGTCCGTGGAGCGCGGCAACAGCGTGGCGGCGGTAAACCAGCTGCAGGCGCTGCTGAACGAGTTGGACGCGATGGTTCGCTCGCGGCGCCTGACCGATGCCGAGGCCGCGCCGCTTCGTGCGGCGGTTGCCGCATTCGTCGCGTCGCTGGGGGCCTGACGGGGTGACCCAGCCGGGATCGAATCGGGTTAAATATTCTGTATGAATCTGACCCGGTTCGTTCCCCTGGCCGGCCTTCTGGCCGGCACGTCGTGCCTGGAGACTCCGACAGGTGCCATCTGTCGGGATCCCGCACGGCTCGATCCGCTTCCCGCGGGCATCCAGGTCACCGCACTCGATTCGGTGACGATGACCAACACGCTCCTGGGTGCGAAAGTCGTCGCGCGCCAGAACGCCACGGTCGCTGATTCAGTGACTTCGGCTGACGCCGGTTCTGTCTGGGTGGGCAAAGTCACCGGTACGTACACAGTGACGATCACCAAGGCCGGATATCAGCCGTGGACGCAGGCGAACATCGATGTCCAGGCGGATCAGTGCGGGTTCATTCCGGTCCTGATCACGGCGCTGCTGCAGCCGGAGTGAGCGGCTTGTAAGTGCGATCGCCGGACGCTGCTGCATCGCCCGGCGCGATTGGTGCGAATGTTTACCATGTCGTCACCAATGTCGTACATGCCAAGCAAACCCAGCTACCAATCGAAGACCGCCGAGCGCCTGAAACCTGCGCTGAAGCGACGAGCAGACATGTCGCCGGCGGCAAAGCGCTGCCGGGCGAAGTTTCTCCGCTTCTTCCCCGACGGCTTCCAGGACGAGACGTACTGCGACTGGGAGCGCGATTACAAGTGGGAGGCGCACGAGAAGTTCTGCGCCGCCCTCCGCCGCAGCTCCCTGCGTTCGCTGCTCGATGGCGGAGACTATGAGGCGGTGGCGAAGCACGCGGTGACCATCGAGTCGCGCACCAACCTCCTCTTTTCATTCGAGAAGATGGCCCTGCGCGACGCGGTCAAGACCCGGCAGGGCGCGAAGGCCTTTGCCGAAGGACTGCATGACTGGCTGCACGGCAAGGGCAGCGACCAGGAGCGATTCGAGCGCTGGGTCGACGTCGTAGGCAACCTGCCGCGCCGCCAGACCCGCGTGCTCACCTGGCCCGTGGTCACCATTTTCGGGATGATCGCCGAACCCTCGAAGCACATCTTCGTGAAGCCGATGGTGACCAAGGTCGCCGCACAGGAGTATGGCTGCGAGTTCGTGTACAAGTCGCGGCCGAACTGGGAAACGTACGTGAGCATGCTTGAATTCGCCGAGCAGGTGCGCGAGGACCAGGCGGACCTGCGGCCGCGTGACATGATCGACCTTCAGTCGTTCATTTGGGTACAGGGATCGGACGAATACGAAGAGTAGCGCCGGGAACCGCTAACCTCGGTTCCCCCTGTCCCTGCCGACGCACGGATGTCAAGCTGGTGCTGTCGTTCCTTCCTCCCTCCCGGTCATGCGCATCGGTAAACTCGCCGCTCTCGCCGCGATCGTCGCGGGCGCCGTTCTCGGCGTCCTCGCGCTCAATGATCTGATCGCGCGCGACGACCTTGCCGACGTCGCGGTCAAGACGTTCGGCTCCATCGCGATCCTCTTCGGGGCCGCATACGCGTGGCAGTCTGTCCGCGGGAAACCGGGAGCGATGGATCGCACCGACAAGCCCGTCCCATAACCCTCTCAGAGCAATTCACATGGGTATTCTCCTCGCCGTCATCGCGGTGTTCGGTGTCGCTGGCGTGTCGATGTACAACAGCCTGGTGCGCCGCCGGAACATGGTCGACCAGTCGTACGCTACCATCGATGTGCAGCTGACGCAGCGGTACGATCTCATCCCCAAGCTGGTGGAGACGGTCAAGCAGTACATGACCCACGAGCGCTCGCTCCTCGAGGAGATCGTCCGCCTCCGTTCGCGTGCTGTCCAAAGCACCACACCGGGCGACAGGATCCGCGCCGACAACGAGCTGTCCGGCGCGCTGAGCCGGCTCAACGTCACCATGGAGAATTATCCGCAGCTGCGCTCGAGCGAGAACTTCGTACAGCTCCAGCGTTCGCTGAACGAGGTCGAAGAACAGCTGGCAGCGGCACGCCGCACCTACAACGCGGCGGTCACCGACTACAACAACGCCGTGCAGACCTTTCCGAGCTCCATGATCGCGGGGAGCACGGGTTTTGGTCTGCGGCAGATGTTCGCCGCCGACTCGCAGAAGCGCGGTGACGTCGACATGAAGGGGCTGTTCAAGGCGTGACTGGCAGCAGCACCGTCGGGCGCATCAGCCACCTGGAGCGCTCGGTTATTCTCAAGCTCCAGGCGGGGTGCAACTACATCAACGCCGAGGTGCAGAAGGTCCGCAGCCAGGTCGTGCTGGCGTGGATCGTTCTCGGCGCCGTCGCCGCGATGGTGTATGCGGCGATGTGGTCGCGCGGTGTCCAGGACCCGCGCATGCCATTCTTCGGCGCGTTCGCGCTCGCATCGCTCTATACGGCGTACGAACGACGCAAGCTCGGGAAGACGTACAAGCGCATCGTGGTGGGCCGCGTCGTCAATGCGCTTGGCCAGGGGCTGACGTACTCGCCAACGTCGACGTTCACGAAGCAGGCGTTCCTGGACATGGACCTGTTCCAGCGGCGATGCGAGCAGTGGAAGTCGGAAGACGAAATCTCCGGGCGCCGGAACGTCGTGACGTATCGCATCCTCGAGGCGCAGGCGACCCGCACGGAAGGCTCCGGAAAGAGCCGACGCCGGGTCACCATCTTCAAGGGACTCATCGTCCAGCTGGACTTCAACAAGCATTTTCAGGGACATACGATCGTCGTGCCGGACAGCGAGAGCAAGATCCTCGGAGGGTTGTTCGGCGATTCCTCCGAGCGACGCAACAAGGAATTGTGCCGGATGGAGAACGTCGACTTCGAGAACGCCTTCAGCGTCTACTCCACCGACCAGCAGGAAGCGCGGTATATCCTGACGCCGAAGCTGATGGAGCTCATCATGGAGGCGCGCCTGATCTTCTCGGACGCGATCCGGTTGTCGTTCCACCACAACTCCGTCTTCGTGACCGTCCCGCAGAGCACGGACCGGTTCGAGGTGAGTCTCTTCGGGGCAAAGATCACCCCCGAGACGGCGGTCGGGGAGCTGGCCGAGCTCGTGAAGCTCGCGGAAAGGCTGGTCGAAACCCTGGACCTCGAGACGCGGATCTGGACTCGGGTCTGAGCGGTTCCTGACATAGCTTTCGGGGACATCGCCCTCCCCTCCCTCTCCCAACACCACGGTAAGGACACGGATGACTGACGCCATCGTGCTCGACCGCGTGCGCAAGAATTTCGGCGATTTCGTCGCGGTGAACGACATCTCCCTGCGCGTTCCGCGTGGATCGATCTATGGGTTCCTCGGCCCGAATGGCGCCGGAAAGACCACGACCATCCGGATGATGATGAGCATTTTTTATCCGGATTCCGGCAGTATCAACATCCTCGGCGAACCGAATTCCGAGGTCATCAAGGATCGCCTGGGCTATCTGCCTGAAGAAAAGGGGTTGTACAAGAACATGAAGGCCGGCGACCTCGTCGCGTATTTCGGCCGGCTGAAGGGAATGTCGAAGGCGGACGCACGCGCCAAGGGGAACGAGCTGCTCGAGCGGTTCGGCCTGGGAGAATGGATCAACGCCAAGTGCAAGGCACTGTCGAAGGGGATGGGACAGAAGGTTCAGATCCTCGCGACGCTGATGCACGATCCCGAACTGGTGATCCTCGATGAACCCTTCTCGGGACTGGATCCCGTCAACACCGAGGTCGTGAGGGACATCATCCTCGACATGAAGCGCGCCGGGAAGACGGTCATTTTCTCCACCCACGTGATGGAACACGCGGAGCAGATCTGCGACCATGTGGTGCTCATCAACAAGGGACGCGTCCTGCTCGACGGCCCGATCACGAAGGTGCGCGCTGTTGGTGGCAGCACCATCCAGCTGGACTACGACGGCGACGGGTCGGTGTTGAAGACGCTCACCGGCGTCACGCGGGTCAACGATGCCGGCAAGCACGCCGAGTTTGTGCTGGCGCCCAACTACGACGCTGACCACCTGCTCCAGCAGATCGTGGGGAAGGTGAAGGTCCGTCGGTTCGACACCCGTGAGGCATCGCTCCACGAAATCTTCGTCCGATCGGTCGGCAGTGACACCACCGTGCGGGGAGAATAACCATGCGCAAATCATTACTCGTCGCCCAGCGCGAGATCATGGAGCAGCTCAAGACCAAGGGGTTCTGGATCGGGATCTTCCTGTTCCCCGTGATCATCGTCCTCTCGGTCGCGGGACCCGTGTACCTGGAACGCGCGAAGAGCATTCGCGCGTACGCGGTGCAGGATTCGTCCGGATGGCTTGCCGAAGCGGTCGAACGCGAAGCGGCGGTCGCCGATACGCGTCGCCTGCTGCTCGAGGCGCAGCGGCGTGAGATGACGAAGCAGGACGTCGATAAGCTGCCGCCGGTGCTCGCCGCGCTTGCGCCCGTCATGGCCAAGCTTCCCCCGTCGCAGCTGGATTCGGCGGCGCGGGTACTCGCTCTCGGGGACTCTGCGGCCGCGACGCCGCTGGCGGACGCCAATCGCACTACCGTTCTCGCGGTGCGCGAGGAATACCGCGCGTGGTTCGACACGGCGTCCGCGAGTACCTTGCGCGCCGTCTCCAGTGCGCCGTCACGCGTGAAGTACCGGAAGGTGCCGGCGACGGGAGACCTGAACCGCCAGGTGCGCGACGCCGAGCTCTTCGCGTACTTCGAGATTGGCAGGGATCCGGTGAAGGACAACAGCGGGCTGACCTTCGTCTCCCGGAACCTGACCGACGACGATCTCAAGGACTGGTACGAGGGGATCGCGACAGAGTTGGTGCGCAAGCGACGGCTCGCGCAGGAGGGGATCAGTGCGCAGACGGCGTCGTGGCTGAACGCCGAAACGCAGTTCACCCAGCGGACGGTCTCAGAATCCGGCGAGCAGGCGGCGGTGGGAATGAAGGACAAGCTGCGGCAGAATGCGCCGATGGTGTTCGTCTACATCCTGTGGATTGCGATCTTCTCGATCACGCAGGGACTGCTCATGAGCACCATCGAGGAAAAGTCGACGCGCATCTCCGAGGTATTGCTCTCGTCCGTGTCGCCGGTGCAGCTCATGGCCGGCAAGATCATGGGCGTCGCGGGAACGGGCTTGATGATGATCCTGACGTGGGTGCTCACGGCGCTGCTGGCGACGAAATACGTCCCTGCAATGCTCGGCGCGCCGGCGGGACAGTCCGACTTTTCGTCGTTGCTCACGGATCCCATCCTGCTCGCGTCGTTCGTCGTGTACTTCCTCCTGGGCTACCTGCTGTACGCGGCCATCCTCATCGGGATCGGCTCGGTGGTGAACACGATCCAGGAAGCGCAGGCGCTCATGATGCCGGTGATGATGACGCTGATGCTGCCGCTGCTCGCGATGGTGCCGATCGGTCGGGATCCCAATGGCACGTTTGCGAAGGTGATGTCGTTCATCCCGACGTTCACTCCGTTCGTGATGATGAACCGCGCCGCGGGCCCGCCGACCGTCCTGGAGTATGTAGGAACGACCCTGCTGATGGTCGCCGCCATCGCGTTCACGTTGTGGGCGTCAGCCAAGATCTTCCGCATCGGCATCCTGATGACGGGCAAGCCACCGAAGATGCGCGAGATCGTGTCGTGGGTGCGGACGCCAAGCGGCATGGTGCCCGGGCGGCGCGAGGAGTAGGTCTCGAAGGCCCGAATCGAAGGGCGGTGTACGAGTGAGGTGAGGGGCTGGGGTCAGGTTAACGAACCCTGGACAAAAGTGGCGAAGAACTGCACTTGCCACTTTTGCCATGGGCTTTCGTTAACCCGACCCCAGCCCCTCACCTCACTCGTACCCGGTCCTTTTCTGGCTAACGACCTCGCCCTCCGCGAACCTCCCTCAGCCTCGACTACGATCTGATACGGATCGCATCCGAGTGAGTCTGAAAGGGCACGATGCCAAAACCGTTTGGGTTTATCGTGCTCTTTCGGATCGTTCAGATGTGATCGGTGTCGAACTGCTCGCCTGTTCGCACTGAAGAGCGCGAGGCGCGAAAGCAGACTCGGGTGGGCGGGAACGTGTAGCCTTCGAGCGAAAGCCCATGGCAATTCTGGCATGTGCAGTTCATGCCAGAATTGGCCAGGGTAAGCGAGGAGGTTACACGTTCCCGCGCACCCGACTCTGCTGAACGCTGTCGGCTACGGCCGCGTCGGGCGGCGCGGGCCGCGACCACGGGACCGGCGCGATCGCGGACGATCGGTGTCGCGCGCAGGAGCTGAGCCGGACGCACGGCGTGATTCATTCGCGCGCTGGTTCGACCGCTCCTTCTGCCGCTGGGCGCGATGCGCGGCCAGGCGTTCGCCCAGCGGAACTTCGAGGCGGCCTTCGGGCTTCGCGGCGTAGTTGAAGTCGGGGAGCGTCACGCGCGGGAGTCCCTTCCCTACCGCGCGCTCGATGGACTTGATGTCCCCCTCCTCCTGCGGCGAGACGAACGTGAACGCCTCGCCAGTCAGCTCCGCGCGCGCGGTCCGTCCCACGCGGTGGATGTAGTCCTCCGACTGCAGCGGCACATCGAAGTTCACGACGTGGCCCAGCGCCTCCACGTCGATGCCGCGCGCGGCGATGTCCGTCGCGACGAGGACGCGGTACCGGCCGCTCTTGAAGCCGTCGAGCGCGTCCTCGCGCTGCTTCTGCGAACGATTCCCGTGAATGCGCGCCGCGTTCACGCCGCGCTTCGTCAGGTATTCCCAGAGACGGTTCGCGCGGTGCTTCGTGCGCGTGAACACCAGCGCTTCGTTGATGAGGTTGCGTTCCAGGAGCGCGTGCAGCAGCGCCGACTTGAGCTCCTGCGGCACCGGGTACACCGCCTGGGTGATGCCATGCGCAGGCGCCGCCTTCCGCTGGAGATTGATCGTGGTCGGATTGCGCAGCATCTCATGCGTCAGTTGCACGATCTGGTCGGGCATGGTGGCGCTGAAGAACAACGTCTGTCGCTTCGTCGGCAACTGCTTCAGGATCCGACGGATGTCGGGGAGGAAGCCCATGTCGAGCATGCGGTCCGCCTCGTCCAGCACCAGAAACTCGATCTTGTCCAGCTTCGCGTATGGCTGCTTGAGGTGATCCAGCAGGCGGCCCGGGGTCGCGACGATGACGTCCACGCCGGCACGGAACGCGTGCTCCTGTGGACCCATCCCGACACCACCATACACGGATGCCGCGGTGATCGGTGTGTGCACCGCGACGTCGTTCAGCTCCTGCAGGATCTGCGCGGCGAGCTCACGCGTTGGCGTGAGCACGAGCGCGCGCGTGGTCCGGCGGGGCTTGGCGATGAGCTGGTTGAGGATCGGGAGGAGGAAAGCGACGGTCTTGCCGCTGCCAGTCATGGCGCATGCGAGGACGTCGCGGCCGTCCAGTGCGGGAGGAATCGCGTCCGCCTGGATGGGCGTCGGCTTGGCAAAACCAAGGTCCTTGATGCCAGCCAACAGGCTGGGGTGCAGCTTCAGATTACGAAAAGGCATAGTGCAAGTTAACCCGTGCTGTAGATTTTCCGGCGAACTCGAACGGAGAACCACGCGATGGCCGCTGAACTGCTCATCCTGCGACTCGTGCACATTCTCGGCGGCATCTACTGGGTCGGCGCGGGATTGTTCTCGACGTTCTACCTGGCGCCGGCGCTGAAAGCCTCGGGGCCCGCGGTCGCCGGCGCGGTGATGAGCCACATGCAGCGTCGCCACATGTTCACCGTGATGCCGATTGTCGCGATCCTCACCATGCTGTCCGGCATTCGGCTCATGATGATCGTGTCCGGCGGCGATGGCGACTGGTTCCTGCATCGCGCGGGGCACACGTATTCCGTCGCGGGCGCGCTCGCGATCATCGCGTTCGTGCTCAGCCTCGTCGTGACGCGGCCGGCGATGGTGAAGGCCGGGAAGCTGGCGCAGAGCGGCGGCGACGCCGCCACGATCGCATCGTTGCAGAAGCGTGCGTCGCTGGCGACCATGGTCGCCGTGGTGTTTCTCATCCTCGCCGCTGCGGGAATGGCGATCGCCCGATACCTGTGATTTCGCTGTACCGGAAAGTCGACGCCGCCATCACCGTCTGGATGGCGCGCCATGGCGTGCGCCTGCTCCGGATCAGCCTCGGCATCGTCTTCTTCTGGTTCGGATTTCTGAAGTTCTTTCCCGGCCTCAGCCCGGCGACAGAGCTGGCGACGCGGACCATCGACGTCCTCACCTTCGGCAGTATTCCCGCGAACGTCGCCATCAACATCCTGGCGGCCTGGGAGACGCTCATCGGCCTCGGCCTGATCTTCGGCGTCGCCATGCGCGCGACGCTGGCACTCCTGTTCGTCCAGATGCTCGGCACCATTACGCCGATCTTCCTGTTTCCCGAACTCGTGTTCACGAAGATTCCGCACGCGCCGACGCTCGAAGGGCAGTACATCATCAAGAACATCGTGCTCGTCAGCGCAGCGATCGTCATCGGCGCCACCGTCCGCGGCGGCGGACTTGTTGCCAGCCCTGTCGTGGCCCAGCTGGACAAATCCAAGCGCTGAGCACAGGATCGCAAGCCTTAACTTGCTAAAGACAGTCGACGGACCAGCAAGCCTCACAGTCCACCGAAACAATGCATGCAAGAATACAGGAATACGTGAATAGTGAATCACACGCAGGAGCTGTGCTTTTGTGATTCGCGCACTCACGCATTCCCGGATTCCATTGTCTCCCTTGAACCGTGGAGTCAGACTCGCGCGAGACGACGCATCTCGCCCAACGCATAGTCCAGCAGCCCGCGCGCATCCACGAGCACACAGTCTGCATCGCCGACCCGGCCACCTCGATTGCTGGTGCGCGCGCAGTAACCGTCCATCAACTGCGCGAAGAAGTCCGGCGGAAAGCTCGGATGCGCGCCATTCGACGTGTCCACCTCCGACATCTCGCGCCACACACGGGTGCCGTTCTCCAGGACGGGAACCTTGAACCGCACGATGCGCTTGTCCGGGATGTCCACGATGTGTTCCGCGTAGTGCAGGAATGTCGCGGTGTCGTGGTCGCAGCCGAGCATCAGGATCCGCCCATTCAACTCGACGAATCGCTCGAGCGCTGACCCGCGGCCAAATGCCAAATCCCACGGCTGCTCCCGAAACAGGAAGTCCACCTCCTTCCCCCAGGCCACGAAACGCGCGGGATGCGGATTGACGCGCGAACCTGGATACGTGCGCAGGAACTCGACGAGCGTGCCGTTTTCCCGCGCGGAGCGCGCGGTGGCGGCATCGAAGGGCGGCAGTTTCTCCAGCACCTCCGCCTCCTCATCCGCCGTCAGGTTGCCCCGCCCGACCTCGTCCACGTATCGCGGGCAGCTCGCATACATCAGCAGCGTTCCGGCGTCGGTGAGTGCGTCCTTCAGCGCCAGATGGATCGTGTCTGGTCCGCCGGCGACTTCGCCGACAGCGCGCACCGACGCATGCAGCATGACCACGTCCCCGGTAGCGACGCCGAGCGCCCGGAAATCCGACGCGAGCCGTTCTCTCGAATGCATGCGGGAATGTCGGCGGAACGGGACGCGGCTACAACCGCCAGGAGCTTGCTGCGGCGCGGTCCGACGCGCACTTTCGCTCCATGTCATTGGCGGCTCCGGCCCTCCTGCTCGCGACCCTGATCGCCCTCTCCCCCGCAACCGCACTGGCCCAGCGACAGCAGGGACGAACGGACAGCTCGCGCGCCGCAACTGCGCGCGAAGAGCTGCTCGCCCTCGAGACACGGTGGAACGACGCCCACATCTACGCGGACACCGCGACGCTGTACCGACTCTGGGCTGATGACATCATCGTCATCGTCCCGGACATGCGTCCCTTCACCAAAGACGACCTGAAGGCGTTCTGGCGGAGCGGCCGGTCCAACATCACCCGCCACGAAACGTCGGACGTCACGGTGCGCGGTTACGACAACACCGCCGTCGTTGAAGGCCGTCTCCGGCGCCAGCAGAGCTTCAGTGGACAGGTCGAGAGCAGCGAATGGCGCTTCACGAAAATCTATGTGAAGCGAAATGGCCGCTGGCAGGTGGTCAGCTACCACGCCTCCCCCCTGCCCGCCGGCTCCTGACGCCTGGCGTGACCGCGCGCCATCGGCGTGGAGTTGCATCAGTACCGATGCGCGTATTCCTCTCCCTGGCCTCGCTGTTCCTGCTCGCCGGCTGCGAGCTGATGACCGGCCCCGCGCTGCCCACGGGAGCAGTGCGGTTCGACCCTCCCGCGATATATGCCGAGTGGTGGCGGATGGCCGAGCAATGTTCGGCGCTCGGCGGTGACCTGAGTCGCGTCGCCTTCTATTCCGTGCCCGACAAGATTCTCACGCGTGACGACGGCGACGAGGTGCAGGGCGTCTACCTGTACGGCGATCGTATCGTCCTGACGCAGCGGTCCATGTACGCAGGCCACGTCGTGCGCCATGAGATGTTGCACGCCCTTCTCAAGGGCAAAGGGCACCCGCGCGCGGACTTCGTCGGGCGCTGCGGTGGCGTCGTCACCTGCAGCGTGAAGTGCATCGAGGAAGGAAAAGCACCCACGAAGCCATTGAATGCCGTCACGGTGTCGCCGTCCACCATGGAGATCTCGGTCGACGTATGGCCAGAGAGCCCCGGGCCTGATGTGCTCGACGGCTACGTTCGCGTGACGGTGTCCGCTCGCAATCCCCGCAGCCAGCCGGTGCTGGTGAATCTTCCCACGTATTACCCTGGCACGCCGCTGGGATTCAGCGCTCGACTCGCGGTGGGAGCGTGGATGATGGTCCGCGAACAACCGGTCTACGCCCTTGAGACAGGATGGTTCGGGCCAGGAGAGACGAAGCGATTCGTCTTCGAGTTCTGGGCCTCTCAGGCCGCACCGTTCCAGGTGCGACTCACACCCGGCGCTTACTCCTTCGCCGGCGCTTTCGGCGGTCGATGGGGTACGGCTGTGCCGCGGATGATTCGGTAACAGCGGCCGTCGTTGGCACGCGCCCCTGACGCCGTGCGATCAGGTGGTCGAGGCTGAATCGCCCACCGCCGAGCGCCGAAAGTGCGAGAAAGACAAAGCAGAACAGGGCGGCGAGCTCTCCGCCATTCAAAATCGGCCAGAAGTTGTCCCCCGCGTGCGCGATGAAGTACGCGAACGCCATCAGGCCGGACAGCACGAAGGCCACGGGGCGCGTGAAGAGACCCAGCAGGAGCAGCAGCGCGCCAAAGGTTTCCAGCATCCCGGCAAACCATGTCCGCGTGAACAAGTCCGGCGCTCCGGAAAATCCGCGTTCGGCGGGGAGCAGCAGGCCGAAGAGTTTCTGGACGCCATGCTGCATCAGCAACAGCGCCGAAACCACACGAAGCGCGGACAGGGCGGCACTTGCCAGCGTCGAATGGCCCGCCAGGAGTGTCGGAGCGTCTGATACCGCAACGGTGTGCGCCGGTGCTGCGGACTCGTCAGGATGCGTCTGCATGGCAAATCAGGCCGCACATTCAGGGCCGGAACAACGCCGGGCCCGTCTGGCGTATACCATGCTAGACAGATGCTCATGACCTCGCCGTTGATCCGTCTGGCCTGCATGGCCGTCGCGATGGCTGCCGGTGTTGGCTGCTCGCAGCCTACACCGGAGGACGCTGCCGTCGCGCGCGCTGGAACGTCGGAACGGGCCGCCGAATTGCCGGATACGATTCCGGACCTCGTACAATCGCGAGTGCCAAGCGCGAATGCCGGCGATCCCGGCTGGATGTACCAGCAATCGGTCGTCGCGGACATGGACTCGGACGGAGACGACGAGACGGTCTACCTCATTTCTGACGTCACGCTGGATGCCGGCGGCGCGCCCCTGTGGGAAGATGGGCATCGCTGGCAGGTCTACGTGCGCGAGGCAGACGGCACGATCACCCGCCTGTACGCGCGCTTCCTCCCCAACGGCAAGCTGACCGCCGATATCACGGTACCCCCCAGCGGCACGGCGCTCGGCCTGGTGCTGCTCGAGCAGACGCCGTCGCGGATTGCGGCATACGAATTCCGGTACCGCGGACCGAACCGCGTGGAGGTCTACACGCGGCTCGATCGGGCCATCGATCCGCAGCGGAGATTTACGGGTTCGCTTCGTCCTTGAGCTGCCCGGCCGCGCGCTCGACGTCGGCGCGGTTGCCCTCCACGAGCTCCGCGATGCGCTTCGCGCGCTCCACTCCCTCGAGACTCGTGTCCTCGACCGCGCCACCAAGGCGTACGTCGTCGCGAAGAAATTCTTCACCATTCGGATCGGCACGGAGTTCTTCGGCGTCCACCTGCTTCACCTTGAAGTGACCTGACTGGTCGCGTCCGTTGTGCGTCTTGTGTCGCTCAGACATGCATCTGCTCCGGTGAGTGGAAAACACCGTGTGGCAAATCGTACGCCCGACGGTACGCGAGTGGACGAATGGTGTGACGCGCGCGCGCGTTGCGCTGGTTTGTGGAACAGTCCCCCTTTTTTCCACGCCACCTCATGCGCACAACCACGCTGTTTCGGGCCGCACCCTTCATGTTGTTCTGGACCGGAACCGCGATCGCGCAGAACGCCGATTCCCTTCGCGCAGACAGCGCATTTCGCCGCGGTGACTGGCCAACGTCCGCGCGGCTGTACAGCAGCATCGCCGCACAAGCACCCAGCCAGGGAATGGCGTGGCTGCGTCTGGGCATCGCACGCCAGGGGTTGAACGATCTGGACCCTGCGATATCCGCATTCGAGAAGGCGGTGACGCTCGGTTTTCAGGTGTCGACGGCGACGTATCGGCTCGCGCGGCTGCATGCCCGAAAGGGAAACAGCGATCGCGCATTTGCCTACCTGGAACAGCTCGTTCCGACCCGTGCCGTTCCGGTGGCAATCCTGGACACGCTCTCCGAGTTCAGCGAACTCAGACGCGATGCGCGGTATCAGGTAATCACGACGCGCATGAATGCGCTTCGCTACCCGTGCCGGTCGCGGCCGGAGTCGCGGCAGTTCGATTTCTGGATTGGCGACTGGGACGTGACCCCGTTCCAGGCCCCGCCATCGCCAACGCTCGCCCTCCTTGGGACCAACCGCGTGGATCTCCAGCTGGAGAGCTGCATGCTCGTGGAGAACTGGGCCGGAGCAGGCCCGGGAGGTGGAGAAGGAAAGTCGATCAATTTCTACGACACCAACCGCAACGCCTGGCGCCAGGTGTGGGTGGCAGACGGTGGCGGATCACTCGATTACATCGGCGGACAGTGGGAAGACCTGGCAGCCCGGCTTTGACGGCCGCTACGTCCGGAGCAACCGCGACGGACGTTGAAGACGAGAGTGTGGTCCTTGGGTATTTTTCATGAATGTCCGATACGCGCCCAGCGAGTCCCTGGACCACTTCACCGACCGCCAAGGAAAAACACGCCCTGCAGCGTGAGGTGACCGCACTGCTCGACGAGCTTGCACCGGAAAAGGTGCTCACGCGGGGAGATTCCCTGCGGCTGCCGATCGAGCAGAGTCGCACCATTCAGGGCTGCGTCCTGCAGGCGCCGAATGCGGCGCTGAGCGTTTCCTGGTTCGCGGGATCACCCTCGGACAAGACCCTCGGCGAACTGCACATCGTGTCCTGGAAAGGCACGTTGTCGCAGCGCGGCTCTGCCTCGCGCCACAAGGGCGCGACGATCGTGCAGGAATACGTGTTCCTTCCCATCGAGAAGCCCACGGACACGAAAACCTGGCGCCGCAGCGACGGACTCGACATGGACACGCCGTCCGTCGCCGCATTCTGCCTGGCGCTTCTCAAGGAACAGATGGACGCCGCCGAGGGCGACGCCTAGCCAGAGGTCACCAGCCGACCTGATTGGCGTAGTCGACGGTGGTCGTCTTCGGGAGCATGAACTCAAAGGCGCCCATCATCCCGTACATCATCTTTGCCTTCAGGTCGATATCCCCCGTCTCCAGCTCCAGCTTGAGGAGACGCAGGATTTCCTGCCACGTCTTGCCGACGCTCTTGTACATCTTCGCGGCGTTCGTCCACCGGCTGTGGGTGAGGGTGACGCGCGTTGCGCCCCCCGCCACTTCGGAGAGTTCCCACGTCACCAGCGTCGGGTCGTCCGGACTCATGGTGAACTTCCAGGTATGTGAGAACTTCTTCGGTGCGTTGATCTCAACGATCTCGCCAACCACGAACACCCGTTTCCTGCTCGGGCTGTAATAGCGCAGCTTCGCGCCTGCAGTCATCGCCGATTCGAGGATCGTGTTGTTGGTCGCACGCTGGATGGCGCCGGTCTTGGTGATCTCGCGCCAGACGCGGTCGATGGGTGCCTTGATCTCGATGGAGAGCACCTGGTTGGGAAGCGGCTTTGCGGCGGTGGTCATGCGACGATGAGGGTAGTGTGTGGGGTGGGAGATGCGTGCGTCACGACGCGCTGCGCTTCCGCGTCGCAGAGGGTTCGGTTTCCAGCGCGCCCTTCAGCGACACGAGAGATTCCGTCCAGGGCGCCTGGTAGCGACTGACCCAGCGGTCGTAGATGCGCTGGATGGGCACCGGGTTCAGGTAGTTGAGCCGGGTGCGCCCTTCCCGCCGGGGGACGACGAGATCGGCCTCTTCGAGGACGCGGAGGTGCTGCATCACCGCGAACCTGGACAGGTCCCTGAATGACTCCGAGAGCGCTCCGGTGGACACCGGGCCGTCGCGCAGCAAGTCCATCATCCGGCGGCGAATCGGGCTGGCAATGGCCCGCCAGACGGGCTCGAGATCTTCACGCGCCATATGTGACATTATTGTCACATGTTTGGTTTGGCAAGGGCACTCACGGCGATTCGATCTGATGAGATCGGATGTGATCGCCGTGAGTGCAGTTCCTGAATTCGCAGCGGCGCCGGCTACGTTTGGGAAGTGGACGCCGTACAGGAGCTGACATGGAAGACGAGTTCTCGCGCGAAACCGAGCCGGCCGCATCGCTCGATCCGCCGTCGAAGAAGCCTCCGACCGCTATCGCCACAGCTGATGCGCCCGGCCCCGACAACCCGGGTCGTGCCTTGCCGCGCGTGCGTGCCAGCCGTTCCGGATCGCTTGGGCGGTGGGTGAATGCGGTCCTCGACACGGTGGACGTCGCCGCGGACCTCGCCCGGGATACGCTGCTCTCGCTAGGGCGGCGCTAGCGGCGCATTGCCCTGATCGGCATCGTCCCTCACTTTGCGGGCGATGACTCCGCAATTCCTGCGCACCTTCGAGATACGCACGCAACCGGCACGCGTCCTCGCCGTCATGATGGATGTGGAACGTTGGCACGAGTGGACCGCTAGCGTGACCAGCATTCGACAGATGGATCCGGGTCCGCTGCGCGTCGGGACTCGCGTGACTACCCGAAGCGAGTCAGGCCAGGCGTGATCAACTTCATCGAGACGCTTTTCGGCCTGGCGATCCTTGGCGCGCTGGCGGCACTCGTGCTCGTCGCGACCCGTCGGCGGAGCCAGGCAAAGCGCGTGGCAATCGTTGCAGCAGCTGTCGCCGTCGCCGCCGTGGCCCTGGAACTCGCTATTCGCACCTCCGAGAAGCTGGGCTTCAGCAAGGCGCCGCCGCAGATCAGCCACGAGATCGTCATCGAGCGGCTGCGCGAGGTCGCAAAGCTTGTCGCGAGTGAAATGACCCTGCGGGATGTCGTGATCTACCAGCAGACCCGCTTCCGTTCGACCAAGCGCGTGCTCCTCGTGGTCACCGGCCGAGTGTCCGCGGGAATCAACCTGAATGCCGCGAAGGTCCGGATTGATTCGACGGCGCGCGTGATCCACCTGACATTGCCGCCCGCGCAGCTCCTCAGTGTCGACGTGACCAACGTGACTACCTATGACGAGAGCGCGGGGCTCCTGAATCCCTTCACGCCGGACGACCGCGATGAGATCCAGCGTCGCATTCGTCAGCAACTGCGGACCGCGGCGCAGCAGTCGGGTATCCTCGAACATGCCGATCGCGCCGCCGCCAAGGCGCTGGGCGATTTCCTGGCGCGCGACGGCTACACCGTCGAGATCACACGTCCGCCCCTGACCCTGGAACAGCCTACCGGATGACGTACGTCGCCGCGGTGATTCCTGCGCCGCACGCCGCGATCGAGCTGCGCGAATTTCCGGAGCCGCGCCTCGAGCCCGGCGCCGCGTTGCTGCGCACCATGTATTCCGAAGTCTGTGGCACAGACGTGCACCTGCACCATGGAAAATTGGCAGGCGTTCCCTACCCCATCATTCCGGGACACGTCTCCGTCGGCGCAGTTTCAGGGACGCGCGGCACGCTGACGACCGTCAATGGCGACGCTGTGAAGGAGGGAGACGTCGTCACTTTCCTCGACGTCCACGAGACCTGCAACCACTGCTATCACTGTCTCGTGGCTGCACAACCGAACCGCTGTCCGTCGCGCAAGGTGTACGGCATCACCTATTCCGCGAACGACGGCCTCCTCGGCGGCTGGTCTCAGGCGATCTACATGAAGCCGGGAGTGAAGATGATTCACATCCCGAAGGGGCTCGACGCCGAAACCTTCATCGGTGGCGGATGCGGCCTCGTGACGGCGCTGCATGCGGTGGATCTGTGCCATCTCCGGCTGGGGGAAAGCGTCGCCCTGATGGGCGTGGGGCCTGTCGGACAATCGTGCGTCGCGCTGGCGTCGCTGTCTGGCGCCGGAGAGATCGTCGCGGTGGACGGCGTGGATGATCGCCTGGCCTATGCCCGACGAATGGGCGCGACGCAAACGCTCAGTCTTGCGATGCCGCGCCGCGAGCGGCTGGCCGAACTGCATGGCTGGACGCGCGGGCGTGGTGTGGACGTCGTTATCGAGGCGAGCGGTCATCCGGATGCGGTATCCGAGGCGCTCGATCTGGTGCGCGACGGCGGGCGAGTGGTGGTGTGCGGGCATTACACCGACAACGGCTCCGTCGAGATCCATCCGCACTGGCAGATCAATCGCAAGCATGTGGAGTTGCGTGGCTGCTGGGGCTCACGCTACGAGCACTTCCACCGGGCGGTCGAGATCGCTGCGCGCGAAGGTGGCTCAAAACCGTGGCGCGAGATGGCCAGTACGCGTCATACACTGGACACCGCAGGCGCCGCGCTCCATGCCATCGAGCAGCGGCAGCACGTAAAAGCCATCCTGCAGCTGGCATAGCGAACTCGGCTTGCCGGGCGGTGTATCTGATGGCATTATCAGCTCCCGCCTTCGCCCCGGTTGTATGAAACTCTATCAGTTCGTTCCTGCATTGCTGGTCGCTGTTGCTTCCTGCGGCGACGGCGGCCCGCCGCCTCGGCATCAACTGCAGGTCGTGCTGGCCGGTACGGGGACCGGTTCGGTGGAGGCGACCGCCGCGGGGATCGATTGTGGCACCGTCTGTTCTGCGCAGGTGGAAGAGGGTACGGCAATCACCCTCAGCGCCGATGCAGGGACGTCGTCCACATTTACCGGGTGGTCGGGCGGCGGATGCACGGGGACGGGCAGCTGCGCGGTCACCATGTCCGCGGCGCAGACGGTGACGGCGACCTTCACGAAGATCCAGCACGCACTGACCGTGACGACCGATGGACCGGGCGGAGGGACGGTGACGTCGACGCCAGCGGGAATCACCTGCGGCGTCGGTGGCACCGCTTGCCAGGCGCTGTTCGACGAAGGTTCTCAGGTCACGCTGACACCGACGCCCGATGCCTCGTCGAGCTTCGTCGCGTGGTCCGGCAACACCTGCAGTGGAACGGGTGCGTGCATCGTGACCGTGAACGGCGCCAAGACGGTTGCGGCGACCTTCTCGAACGTGTCCAGCATCGTCGTGCTGTCCGGGAACAACCAGAGCGCGTTCGCGAACACCGCGCTTGCCGATCCCATCACGCTCTCCATTCGCAATGGCGCTGGCGTGGGAATCGCGGGGACGGAAGTCACCTTCGCGGTGATGACCGGCGGCGGATTCCTGAATGAGGCGACCCGCACGACCGACGGCAACGGAAATGTCACAGCACCCGCGTGGACGCTCGGCAAGAATGCAGTTCCGCAGGTCATGCGCGTGCTCGCCGGTGCGATCGAGACCGACCTCACCGCAATCGTGCGCACCAGCTACAACATCCAGGTGCGCTTCTTCGGCGCTGCCATGTCCGCCGAACACCAGGCACTGTTCACGACTGCCGCTGAACGCATCAGCGCGATCATCACCGGCGATCAGCCCGATGTGAACGCCACCGGCGCCAACATCTCCAACTGCCTTGGCAGTCAGCAGCCACTGCTCAACGAGATCATCGACGACATCGTGATCTACGCGGCCGTCGAGGCCATCGACGGTCCGGGCCAGGTCCTCGCATCGGCGGGTCCGTGCTTCCTGCGATCGGGTGGCGGTAACGCGGTGATCGGACGGATGCGTTTCGACGCTGCCGACATCAACAACCTGGCCGGCGGCGGCAATCTCCAGGACGTGATCATGCACGAGATGCTTCACGTCATCGGGCTCGGCTTCAGCATCTGGGACAGCCGCGGTTTCGTCACGGGTGTCGGTTCCGGCGACCCGCGTTATACCGGCGCCGAAGGAACCGCTGGTTGCGTTGCCATTGGCGGCACGACGAGTTGCGCGGCCTCAGTACCGCTCGAGGCCGGAGGCGGCGCCGGCACCGCGAACTCCCACTGGCGCGAGTCCACGTTCGAGAACGAGCTGATGACCGGTTTCGTGGACGCAGGCGGAAACCCAATCAGCTTCATGACCATCGGCGCGCTGAAAGACCTCGGATATGAGGTGAACACTTTCGCACGCGACGACTACACCATCTTCGCAGGGTCCCTGCGCGCCGGACCGGCCGTGAAGGCGCCACGTGTGAAGTGGGAGGAGATGCTCGCGCCGATCGGCATCCTCCACAACGGCCGTGTCACACCGCTTCCTCAGTAGCCGCTAACGCAATATCTCACCCGGGCCGGTACCGAACCGCGGATTGACGACCGCGTTGAAGATCGATCCGAAGGTATAGCTCAGCCCCACGCTGAGGTTGTAGCGGTGATCGGTCTGGAGGTCGCGCAGCTCAAGCAGGATCTCCTCAGGCGTGGCGTTCCGCGCCGCGATCGCCAGCTGATCGCGGATCAGCGATGCGCCGCCTCCGATCTCGATCGACAGCCCGCGTGCGACGCGCACCTCGAGGTCCCCGCCGAACACCAGCCGCCACTGCGAGCTGTTGTCCAGGTATCGCGCGGTCTCCAGAGTTGCTTCGGCCGATCCCCATGGCTGGTTCACGTCGTAGCCGACCACCAGCGCATGCGTGGGGCGTGTCTCGCTCAGCCGCCCGAAGATCGTCGTCTCCCGATACTTGAAGGACGACACACCGATCGAATACTGCACCGTGAGTTGCCGGCGGGTAAAGTCGTCGTACGGAAAGACGCTGAACTCGAGCGCAGGAGCCGCGCGGACAGCAAGGCGCGTGTTGGAGAACGTTGACGAGCCGATCGCGGCTGACATCCCGGCACCCCAGTGCCGCCCCAGGCTTTTCACCAGCACGACGCCCCCTTCGTAGCTCTCCCGCAACGAGGTGATCGTCGTCGGCGCGGTCGCGGTGTCATCGTCAATCAGGAACTTTGATTCCGCGAAGAACGTCTCGACTTCGGTGCCGAACTTCCAGCGCGACGTGATCCGCGAGGCATCGAACTCCGCTCCCCACTCCAGGCGCGACTGCCGCGCTTCGTCTTCCAGAAACGCGTAGGCGTCTGTCTCGAACACCCAGGACCGCCAGGGATCGGTCGCGGGAGTGGTACGCTGCGCCATGTCGGCCGTCGCGTCTTCCACGGACATTCGCATCCGCGTCGCCACCGGCGTCCTCGCCACGAAGGGCGCGAGGCCGAGCTGGATGACGCGCGTCAGCCCCCGTCGCCCTACGTCATCAGTTTCGCCTGGCGGGAAATCGTAGCGGAGCGTGTCGTTCTTCGAACGCCACAAACCAAGCCCTACAAAGTTGATCGTGTAGCGCTCCCCACCGGCGCCCGTGCCGAGGCTGGTGATGAGCATGTGGACATCCGCATCCGTGCGATCGCGGACGAAGTCCACCCACGGAGTTTCGGTTCGGATATAGTCCTCATCGCAATCGGCGTTGCAATCGAAGAAGACGCGGACCTTTCGGGAGACCGTTGCACTGTCCTGCGCCGGCAGCATTGCCGGGAGTACCAGTGCGATGACAACGAAGATCAGTAGTGCACGGGCCATCAGGCGGGCGGGAACGAGGGAGAAGGAACCAGGCGTCGTGAAAACAGGGCTACCGGGTCCGAAAGCAAAAGCCCTGGCCGTGCACGGATTCAGGGAGTGCCGCCGACCCTCGTGCGAAATGTCAGCGAGTAGCGCAGCTCGTCAACGGCGGGGATGCTGTGCTCCCATTCGGTGCGCGATGCGCCGCGCAGCAGATATGCCGAGCGCGGTTTCGCGATGACATTCACGCGCTCCCACCGGTCGCCGACGGCACGCCGCAACCGGAACGTGCACGCCGACTTCAGCGAGATACCAACGATGTCGCCGAACACCGCCTTGTCCTTGTGCCACCCGATCGCCGCGCCGGGACTGTATTCGGTGACGAGGACGTGCTCGAGCGCCTCCGGCGTGAGCCCCGCGAACGACGCCGCGAGGTCGCGCACTGGCAGCAGGTACGAAGGGATGGGCGCCACTTCGTCGAGGGTGCGCGCACTGAAGTCGTACTTCCAGCCGAACGACACGACGCGGCGCTTTCCGGTGTATCCGTGGAATTCGAATTCCCGGAAAGGCAATTCAGGAATCTGCGCGAGGAGGTCCTGCTCCGTCGCCGAACTCAGGATGTCCTCCTCGTACCGAAAGCCCTCGGGATACGCGGGTGTGGTGTCGAAGAGAGCGATCTGGGACATTGCTCAAGCCGCGCTAACCTCCCTCAGGGAGCGGCAGTCACCGGACTGCGGTCCACGTCGAGCGCGCGCGGAAGGGTGAGGATGAAGGTTGCGCCCTTCCCGGATTCACTCTCGACACGCAGCTCGCCCCCCATGTTCCGGGCGAGGTCACGGCTGATCGACAGGCCCAGCCCCGTTCCTTCTCCGCCGGACGTGAGGTCGCGTCCCAGCTGGACGAATGGCTCGAAGATGGACTCGTGCTTGTCGGGCGGAATTCCCATCCCCGTGTCCTTGACCACGACCATGACCTGGCGGTCGTCGTTCCGGCAGGTGATGGTCACCTCGCCGCCGGTCGGCGTGAACTTCAGCGCGTTGGACAGCAGGTTGAGGATCACCTGCTGCGTCTTGTCCTCGTCGGCGAGCACGAGACAGTGCGTCGCTTCCGGATGGTATTCGTACCGTACCTGCTTCGACTGCATCTGCGGTTGCACGAATGCGTGCAGCGAACGAATGAGCGGGTCGATATCGAAGGGGCGCTTCGCGAACGCGACGTGTCCCGCCTCGATCTTGGAATAATTGAGCACGTCATTGATCAGGGAGAGCAGGTACTTCTGGCTCCGCTCGATCCGGCTGAGGTCTGCCTGCTGCTGCTCGGTGATGGGCCCATGCACCCCCATGGACAGGATCTCGGTATAGCCGGCGATCGCATTCAGCGGCGTGCGCAACTCGTGCGACATCGTCGCGAGGAATCGCGTCTTCGCCAGGTTCGCCTCCTCCGCCAGTGCCCGCGCCTCCTTCAGCCGCCGCTCGTTCTCACGCAGGTGCTGCTCATGTCGCGCGCGTTCCTCGAGATGGTCGCGCACGTCGAACTGCCGGCGACGCGCACGCAGCGCCGAGCGCAGCGTGGAGACGAGTGTTGCGAGGCGTACGGGACGCTCGAGCACCGTGAGGCTGGTCCGCTCGGCCAGTGCCCCCAGCGCGACGTCCCGGTCACCGCTGTCCGGGTTCGGCATGGTGAGCAGGACGACCGGGACATCCGACCATGGCTCCTGCGACTGCAGGGCGCCGAGCAACTTCGCTCGGCCATCGAGCGTGAGGGCCTCCTCTGTGACGAGGAGCGCGCCGTAGCCATGATGCACTGCGTCACACAGCGCGGCTGTACTCATGCAGCGACGAGCGTGAATTCCCCAGCGGGTCAGCACGCGCACCGTGACGTCGGCATCGCGGCCATAGGGCGCGAGGACCATGATCGTCTCCTCGGGGGAGGGCTCGGGAGCGTTCAGCTCCGGAAGCGACGCTCCGGCGGTCATCTGGGCCGCGACTTGCGCGAGGGCGGTGCAATGCCGGCGGCATTGTACGACATCAGCGGCTGGGGCTCACCCACGTACTCGGGTACACCGGTAAGCACGCCCTGGAATTCGTGCAGCGGCTCACCGACGGTGAGTCCGCCAGCTCCAACCTTCACCTCGCGAATGGTGCGTTCGTGGTTGCCGCTGCGCTTCTTCACCACGGAGATGGCCTGCCGCACCGCGCCATTGAATTCGAAATACCGCAGGAGGATCACGGTATCCGCGAGGTAGCTGACGTCCGCGGCTTCGTCCACCGGCCTACCGAACATTCCGCGCTGGACGAGCGTGAGAATGGTCGTCACACCCTTGTTGGACATGTATGTCAGCAGCTCGTGCAGCTGCAACGGGAGGAGCCGCTCCTCCGGCATGGATTGCATGTAGCCGTTGATCGAGTCGATCGCGATCATCTCCACCTCGTCGTCCTCCACGGCGCGCTGCACATGCTGCGCGAACTCACCCGGGGACAGCGCGGTGGGCTCCACCTGATGCACGTTGAGCGCCCCGGATTCCATCGCGTCGAAGATGTCCATCTTCAGTCCCCTGGCGCGAAGGTGGAACGTGCTGAGACGCTCGTCGAAGATGTAGAACCGCACGCGGCCACCCGCCTTCACGATCGCTTCCGCGTACTGCGTTGCGAGGATCGATTTGCCAGTGCCGGCGGCTCCTGTGATCAGCATGCTCGTGCCGCGGACCACGCCGCCGCCGAGCAGGTCGTCGAGCTCCGACGACCCGCTGAGATGCAGCTCGAGCCGAGCCTTCTCCTTCCCGGGCTGGTTGTTGATGCGCGGAAACACGTTGATCCCGCCTTTCTGGATGCGGAAGTCGTGGAAGCCGCCGCGGAACCTGTGGCCGCGCACCTTCTTGACCTGCAGCCGTCGCCGCTCTGCGCCGTACTCCAGCGCGAGATGCTCCAGCGCAATGACCCCGTGCGCGATGCTGTGCAGCTGCAGGTCCTGGTCGGGTGCGGCCTTGTCGTCCAGCAGCAGGACGGTGCAGTCTCTCCCTTCGAAGAAGCGCTTCAGCGACAACACCTGGCGTCGGAAGCGAAGGGGATCCCGGGCGAGGAGGCGCATCTCCGAGAGTGAATCGAACGCAATGCGCCGCGGCTTGTGCTCGTCGACCGCGGCATACACCGAGGCTACCGCCTGCTGGAGTTCGATCTCAGCGGGATGGAAGATCGTGTAGTCGTCTTCGCTGCCGCCGACCCCCGCAGACATCTCGAAGATGTCGATCCCTTCGAGATCCCAGCCATGCGACGTCGCGACCGTGCGGAGCTCGTCGGCGCTCTCGGAGAGGGCGACATACAGTCCCCGTTCACCCTCTTCGACTCCTTCCCGAAGAAACTGGAGTGCCAAAGTGGTCTTTCCGGTGCCCGGCTCGCCGTCAATGAGGTACAGATGATTGGCCGGCAGGCCGCCGCGCAGCACTTCGTCGAGTCCGGAGACACCAGTGCGCGCGAGGGGAATGTCGGCAGAGCTGGACGCTCGCCGGCTTCGTGATTTTTTCATGGAACTGGTGGTATTCTGCACACGGTGGGCCGTGGTTTCGGCCCTCGGCTCTCGGCTCTCGGCTCTCGGTTCCCAATTGAAAACGGCCACCGGTTTCCCGATGGCCGTCTCCATTTCTTCTACATCTTGCCGAGGCCGCAGCTGACGGCCGAGGCCGAGAGCTGTTAGGGCTGAATCCCCGCCAGCTGACGCGCGGTATCCGCCAGCTTGCCGATCTTTGGCGTGTCGCAGGACCCGCCGTTGGTCTGGATGTCCGTCGCCAGACGCAGCAGTCCTTCGCGACGGTCGGCGCCCGCAGCGCGCTCGGCGTTTACCAGGCCCGTGCGAATGTTGGACACCCTGGCCGAGCTCAGGCAGCGATTCCGCTCGAGCTGGTCGAGGTATGCGCGAGCCAGCGCGAAGCTGGGTGGCCAGACGAACTTCGGCTGTCCCTGCGCGTTGAAGTAGTCCATGCGGACCGTCTTCGCCGCGTCGATTTCGTTCTGGGTCACGTACTGGCTTGGGGTCAACTCCATGACGTCCAGACCGCGCGCGATCTCGGAGCTGAACATCGCGCCGTTGTACCAGTACACGGACCACGTACCGCCGGGGCCCTGACGGACAGAGTCTGATGGACCGCGGTCGAAGTACGCCATCTCGAAGGGCTTCGACGGGTCCGTCCAGTCGAACACGGACACACCGCCCTGGTACCACGACTGCACCATCACGTCGCGGCCGGGGATCGGGATCAGTGAGCCGTTGTGCGCGACGCAGTTCTCGAGCGACGTCTGCACCGCGGGGAGCTTGTAGTAGCTCTTGAAGTCCATGCGATTGCGATTCTCGATCGTGAAGATCGCGTTCGCACCCCACGCCTTCGGGTCCGTCGCGCGGCACTTCGGCGAGCCACCGCCGCCCCACTCATCGCTGAAGAGGACCTTGGTGCCGTCGTTGTTGAACGTTGCCGAGTGCCAGTAGGAGAAGTTGGAATCGGCAACTGCCGCGATGCGACGCGGGTTCACCGGATCGCTGATGTCGAGGAGGAAGCCGTACCCCTCGCACGCGCCACCGGCCAGACCGATCGACGGATAGACGGTGATGTCGTGGCACTGCGTCGGTCCGCGGTTCGCCAGCGGATTCGTGTTCCCCGCCGCGACCAGGCGCTGCATGATGCTGCTCAGCTGCGATTGCAGGGCAACGGTGTCAGCACGCGTCGGGTTCCCAGTGCCGCCCCGCGCCTTCACCACACTGTCGAGCATCGGGCGCACGAAGAAGCCGGGGACGACGCGCTCTTGCGTGCTGGTACCCCAGACCGCCCAGAAGCCACCCGCCTGCTTGGCGGCGGCGAGGGCGCGCTGGTTCGCCGCGATGTCTTCCGGCGCGAGGCCGTGCGACGGCGGCGCCGTCAGGTTCTCGAAGATGCGTCCCGCGCCGACGATCGCGGCCTGCTGCGGATTCGCCAGCGGCACCTTGATGATCTCGATGCGGAAGTACGAGGTGTTCGGCGCGTTCACGTCCCGCACGCAACCAGGCAGCTCGGTCGGCGAGCGGATACCGGCGGAGCCGGAGACGTAGATGTAGACGTTCTCCTTGTCGGCCGGATGCTCCAGCACCGTGTGGGTATGCGAGCCGCGGCAGGTCTGGACGTTCGCGACGTACTTCGGGTTCGCGATGTCGCTGATGTCGAAGATGCGGATGCCGCGCAGGCGATCGGCGCTCACGGTGTCGCGCACCCCCTGCGTGCCGCAATCGAGGCGTCCGCTGTTCCCTTCACCGGAAACGAAGAGCAGGTTCTTGTAGACGGACACGTCGCTCTGCGAGGCCGGGCAGACATACCCCTTCACCAGGCGGGGCGATGCGGGATTGGAGATGTCCCACACCTGGAACCCGTTGTAGTTGCCCTGGATCGCGTAATTGCCCGTGAACGCGATGTCCGAGTTCGTGGATCCCTCGAACGCACCCTGCGGCTTGGCCTGCGCCACAATCTTCAGGTTGGATACCGCCTGCGCGGCGTCATACATGCCTGCGCGGAGGCCTTCGCGCGGATCGCGCGGATCGCGCGTCGGCGCCGGTGCCGTCTCCGGAGCCGGGGTGGCGCACGCGGCCGCCGAAGCCACGGCGATTGCGAGCGACAGCTTCAACACTCTCATGACAATTCCTCGTTAGGGTTGCAATTCCGCGAGCATCTGGTTCATGCGCGCGATCTCGGTGGACTGATCGACATTGACGTCAGTCGCGAACCTGAAAACGGTTTCGTCCTGCCCCGCGCCCGGCGTGGAGAACAACTCCTTCACCATCGCCACCGCGCCGGTGTGATGCTGGATCATGTACTGCAGGAAGAGCCGGTCGAACTGCTTGCCGCGCGCCGCGTCCAGCTCCTGCATCTGCTTCATCGTGAGCATCCCCGGCATCATGTGCCCCGAATGCTCGGCGTGCATGGCGTCCCGCGGATCGATGAGCGCCGGCGGCATCGGCTGGCCACGATCCACCAGCCACTGGTGCATGATCACGATCTCGTCGATCTGCGCGTTGATGATGCGCTCCGCCAGACGCTGCACGGCGGGACTGGCGCCGCGGGACGGGGCCAATCGCGACATCGCGATCGCCTGGGCATGGTGCCCGACCATCCCCGTCATGAATCTTATGTCCGCCGCGGTGTACGGAAGACGCATGCTGTCGGCACGCGCCCGGGCCATCCCGGCGCTGTCTGTGGTGACGCGGCGCAGTTCAGGCGCGGACGCCGGCAGCGGCGGCGTGGCCTGGGCCGATCCAGTGGCGCCCGTCGAAGCGCATGCAGACGCCATCAGTGCCGCAAACGCGGCAGCAAGCAACTTCATGTGATTTCGTCCTGCCATACGGTACTCGGGTGTCGCGGGGCAACCCTGGCCGCCCCGACAGAGTCCTAAAGGTATGGAGGCGGGGTCAATTGCAGCACCGTCGCTGCTTCGTAGCCGCGCCAGCCATGGAGCGGACCGGGCCTTGCAGCCGACCCGCCGACGTCACCCTTTGGACCCGTGAAACCCCTGTCGCGTTCCCTGGAGGTCCCCATGCGTGTCAGAACGTGTCTCGTTGCGTTGTCGATCGTGTGCCTTGGCGGTTCAGCATCAGAAGCCCAGCAGGCAGCGACGGAGGTGCCCGACCGCGTTTCGTTCGACGTCGCCAGTGGCCTCTCCCGCTACGGTCCGCATGCAATCACGGGACTGGAATATTCGATGAATCGCTGGCTGGCCGCGCGCGCTGACGTCATCTTCGGCCTCCAGAACTGGACCAACGATCCGAACCCGACTCGGCTGACGGCGGTAAGCCTGGCCGGCGTCCTGTCGACGCCCGAAAAGTTCCGGATCACGCCATACCTGCTTGCAGGCTACGGCGTATCCGCCAGCCAGGGATTCCGTCCGGAGCTCGGCCCGCTTGTGGGCGGTGGCCTGCGACTGAACTTCGGTCGGTTCAAACCCTACGTCGAAACGCGGGTCCAGAATCGCGTGGGTGTCCCGATTTCGATCGGGGTGAGGTTCTAACAGCCTCGGCCTCGGCTTACGGCCGAGAGCCGAGAGCCGAGAGCCGAGAGCCGAGAGCCGAGAGCCGAAGCCGTTTATTGCTCCGCGCGCAACTCGCCACGGTTCACGTGCCGCACATCCTGGATGCCCGGCTGTGAGCCTGTCACGAGCCCCTTGGCAATCTCGAACAGCGCGAGGGGCTTCGGCTTGTTGTTCTTCCCGTAGATCACGCTGACGGCGTCGACCATCATGAGCGCGATGCGAGGATCGTCCGGCCCGCCGTTGCGATCGCCGCCTTCATCGCCGAACCATGCTTTCCAGTCCGGCTTGTAGAGCTCATGGATCGTGGCGCGGTTCTGCTGGATCCGCGCGCGTCCGCTCACGGAGACCCACTCCCAGCTTTTCGTATTGAAGTACGCGAGGGAGACGTTCGGATCGGCTTCCAGCTCGTCGACCTTGTCGCTGTCGATGTCCGTCACGAACCAGAAGTCGATCCCTGGCTGCGTCTCCTGCGTCGCCATGGGCCTAGTGACGAGCATGCCGTCCTTCCGTCGCGTGGTCACCATCGCGACCTCGATGCCTTCGACGAGCTTGTAGAGGTCTTCGATCTTTTTCCTGACGGGGACTTCAGTATCGAACTCGTCTTTCATGGACATCGGAGCGACTCCGTGGCGGTGGATGTCCGTCAGACGCACAAGCCGTTCCCGATCCAAGGCTCCGCAGGTCAAGGCTCCACAGGTCGAGGCTCCACAGTTCGAGGCTCCACAGTTCGAGGCTCCGCAATCTAAGGCTCCACAGTTCAAGAAAAAGGGGACAACGAATACGAGAATGCGTGAATTGGCGAATAGTGAAACAGGCTTCAGTCATTCCTGCATTCACGCATTCACGCATTCACGCATTCAGTTTCCCTTTTGGAACTGTGGGGCTTGTTGGAATCCGTGGGGCTTGTTGGAAGCCGTGGGGCTTGTCGATGAAGCCGCAATGACGCTCACGCGTATCCATGCGGCATGTCTGTCAAACCCCTTGTTGAACCCGACCTCACCCATTCAGTCATTGGTGCGTTCTACGAGGTCTACAACACACTCGGCTACGGCTTTCTCGAACATCTCTACGTCATGGCGCTCGAGCGGGAATTGCGGGCGCGGGGCCACGAGGTCGGCCGCGAGGTTGGCGTACGCATCATGTACAAGGGCGAAGAGCTGGGCATCCAACGGCTCGACATGGTCGTGGACGGCGCGTTGGTGGTCGAGGTCAAGTCGACGCGCCAGCTTGCCCCCGAGGCACCTCGGCAGGTCTACAACTATCTGAAGGCCAGCTCCCTCGAGATCGCCCTGCTGCTGCACTTTGGGCCGAAGCCCCGATTCTACGCTCAGGTCTGCAGAAATGAATCCGGCCCCTCAGTACAAGGAGCAGAAGAATGAGCCGTGGGACCTGACCGTTAGAAGGTCCCGAATTGCAGCCGTGGGCCCTGACCGTTAAAAGGTCCCGAATTGCCGGGAGAGGACCGTCGACCGACCTTCGGTGCACACCGGCGCCGATGGGTTGTTGCTGCCGTCGGTGATGAAGGTGTACGAGCCACTCGCGCTCGCGGGAATCGCATACGCATCGTCCCAGCCGCTGATTCCGGTGAACGACGGCATCACCAGGTTGACCAGGCCGCTCCCGATGTACTGCATCGTCGCGCGAATGGTCATGTTCTTCAGCCCCGTCGAATACTTGAATTCGGCGATGCGATTGTAGGCGGTGGACACAGAGCCCACGACGATCTGCAGCCGGCGATAGCCGCCCGTAAGAGAGGTCACCTGCGGCGTGCCGTTCAGCGGCGGGAGGCTGACGGTCCTCGCCTGCATCCGGTTGAACACCAGCGTCGCGATCCGCGTCCGCGAGGTGCCCACGACCGTGGAGGTGATCTTGTGGAAGTCGGTGGCGCGCTGCTTCGTGTCCGGAACACCCATCATGACGGTGACCGTCCCCGTGGGTCCCGTGGCATACAGCAGGTTCTCGGTGCACGCGGGCGTCGTCAGGTAGCTCATCGAATGCGCGAGCACATCCCCCGCCTGGAACGCTCCTGTCTGCGTCACGTTCGGGCGCAGCGGAGCAAACGCCTCCGTCCCGACGAGATCGATGGAGCCGAATGACTCGCCATCGGTGACGTCGAGATCGCGACGAATCAACCCACGCGGGCCGGTGATGGTCGGCGATCCGAATGCGACGAAGTCGTGCACTCCGTCGGGGACACCCGTGAGCTGAAAGTTTGGCGTTGCGGTCGTGGACGTGGTGGTGCGTCCGCCCAGGCTGTACGTGAAGACCTCACCGAGGCCCACATGGCCGCCTGTCCCCGTGACGGTTTTCGTGCCGATCGATAATGGTGGCGGACACATGTCGATCGGCGCCGAGGTGAGCTGGGCGTTGGTCATGTACTGGACCGTGACGCCATCGCCATCCACGTACGCGAATCCGGCGCGTGCTTCCACGATAGTGAACCGGAATACGCCGCCGCTGCTCGCTGCCACCTGCGACCAGCCGCCCACGCCATCCTGTTTCGCCACCCAGAGGGGCGCCGTGCAGCGCGACCAGTCGAGGATCACGTTGCCGTCCGTTCCGGGCACCGGCCGCACCGTCAGCGGCAGAGTCACACTCGGTGATCCGAGCGTCTGCCAACCCTGCGGTACCGCCTGTACGGATACCACGTAATCACCAGGGACCGCCGACGCACCGACCGTGACGGTGATGGTGGTTTCATTCCCCGTCACCAACGCGGGGGACGCGCTTGCAGTCACGCCTGCCGGCAATCCCCCGAAGCTGATCGCGACCGGCGCTTCGAGCGACGTGCGCGTGAAACTCAGCTTCGTCGTCGTGTTTGTCCCCTGGAACAGGCTCACCGTTGCGGGCGTCAGCGCCAGGGCAAGGCTCGACGGCGTGACCGTCAGCGAGAACTCCGCGCTGGCGATCACCGAACCATCCGTCGACGCGTTCACGGTACCCGTATAGCTCTGCGCGTTCACGAATGGCGCCACCGCCAGCGTCATGTTCGCACTGCCACCGGCGGCCGGATTCGGGTCGAAGGTCGCGGTCACCCCGGCGGGGAGGTTGGCGACACTCAGCGAAACCGGCTCCTCGAATCCGTTCCGGTTGATGACCACCGGCGTCGTGATGCTGGTCCCCTGTCGCGCCGTGGATGCTTCGGTGATGAGCTGAAGGGCGTCAGCGATGACGACGACGGTCAGCGTGACCTCGCGCGCGTCGAGCCCTTCCGCTTCCCCCAGGAGCGTCACTTCGTAGGTGCCGGGCGCGACGTCGGACGATGCGACGATGGTGACGCCTGCAGCGGAGCCGGTGAGGGGACTCTCGGTAAACGACGCGGTGATCCCCGGTGCGGCCTCGATCGAAAGCGCGATAGGCGCGGAGAAGTTTGTTCGACTGACGCTCAGGGTGAGGGGAGCGATTCCGCCCTTCACCACGGTGACGTTCTGTCGCGACAGGGAGAGGTCGTACGACGGCTCTGGCAGCACGTTGATGTTCAGCACGCGCGCCACATCCGGAATTTTCGACGCGCGCCCCATGACCCGCATCGTGTACGAGCCGACGGGCAGTGACGGATCTACCGTGAGCGTTACCGTCGCAGTCGACGCTTGCCCGACAGTCGTCTGCGGGCCGATTGACGCGGTGATTCCGGTCGGTCCGTTATCGACAATGAACTGGACCGGGCCGCTGTAGTCGCCGACCCGGGTGATGGTGGCGTCGAACTGATACGACGTACCCCGCGCAACGCTGAGGGCACCGGCCGGCAGCTCCACGGCCAGGCGCGCGTTGGGGGGAACGTTGCCTTCGAGGACCTTATCGACGGCGCCGCACGCAGCAATCGTCGCCGCGAGGCTGAGGAAAAGCAGGCTTCTATGGGGGTGCATCGGTGGGCAGCTGGTTCTGATTAATCCTATTTGTTGTACCACTAAAGAGCCAACGTCATACGGCCAAGTGCTTACGGCCAAGGGCTTACGGCCAACGGCTTACGGCCAACGGCTTACGGCCAACGGCTTACGGCCAAGGGCTTACTGCCAACGGCTTACCGCCAACAGCTAACTGCCAAGGGCTGAGGGCCGAGGCCGAGGCTGATAGCCGAGGCCGAGAGCCGAGAGCCAAGAGCCGAGAGCCGAGAGCCAAGAGCCGAGAGCCGCTACGTAACCGCCTACGTATCCTGCGTATGGAACCGGCCCCCAGGCGCCAGACATACTGGCCGCGTCCCTTCATCGAGGCTCGCCATGATCGCGCCGTATGCCGTGTTCTTTACGTCCGCATGCGTACTTCTGCTGGTGCTGATATGGCGTGAGGCCATGCGTCGCGGGTTCGCACCCGAACAGGTGGCGGCTGCCATGGCCGCCTGCACTCTCGGAGCAATCGCCGGTGCGCGGCTGCTCATGTTCGACTTTCACGCGCCCGCCTACGGCGAAAAGACCGTGCTCGGCGCCATGGCCGGCGGAATGCTTACGCTGCTCATCGTGCGCCGAGTGCTTGGCTTCGACCGGCGGGCGCTCGACGTCCCCGTGATACCGGCGCTCTGGGCGGCCGCCGTGGGACGTGTCGGATGCCTGCTCGCGGGCTGCTGTCATGGCATCGCGACGTCGGCGCCGTGGGGGATTCGCTATGCGGACGGCCCTGCGTCCGGTGGCGTCGCCGTGCATCCCACCCAGATGTATGAGGCGGTGGGGGACATCGTCGTCGCGCTGCTGCTCACGCGCCATCGCAATCGTTTCAGTCGTCCGGGATCGCTGGCGCTGGCTGGCATCGCGGGTTTCGCATTGATCCGGTTTGCCGTCGAGCCATTGCGCGCGTCGGCCGTCGTGAGCGGATCACTCACCACGGTTCAGTGGACGCTGGTTGCAGTGGTGACGGTCGTCGCGCTCTCGGCGATGAGCCGTCGGCTGTGGGCCGAGAGCCGAGGGCTGAGAGCCGAGGGCCGAAAGCCGAAAGCCGAGAGCTTGCCGAGAGCGGCAATCCTTGTCGCGGCGGTCATTGCGAGCGTTGCGATCGGCGACGCCTGGTTCACCCCGCTGGAACGCATGATCGTCGAAACCACTGCATTCGTGGCCGCGATGGTCGTCGTCGCCCAGCATACACGCGTGTCCACCCTGCGTCTCACACCGACGCTCGGACTTGTTGCCGCCATGCCGCTGCAGGTCGCCGACCGTCCCGATAGCACGACGCGATACTGGGCGATCGGCGGCGGTGGCTTCGCGGGTGGCTACGAAGTGACTACCGAGGATTGCGAGGGGAACACAGTCTCGCGGACGCAGCACAAATATCAGGTGGCCTCTGCGAGCGCAGAGTATCGCCAGGAGAATGCTGCCGGTCAGGGGTTTGGCGTCCGCCTCAGTGGATTCACCGGCACCGACAATTCGCCCGGCGAACGGAACTATGGATCAATCCCCGGCGATCCCTTCCGGTTCGCCGATCGACGCGACGCCATCCAGGGGGGCAGCGTCCTGCTCTCGGTGGACGGTAAGCAGGGTGGGGTGCGCATCGGCGTCACGGCCGGGCAGTGGAACCTCAAGGGCGACTATCCGATTTACGACAACGGGTCGGTCCGTCAGCGTGTGCATCCCATAGGTGGTCTGCGGCTCGGATCCACGAAGCGCACACACGGCGAGATCAGCGTCGCCACCGGCATGGCGCCCGGCCCCACGCCTCTCGTCCGCCTCGGCGTCGCCATCCCGGATTCCGCAGGACGCAACCTGTTGCGCCTAGGCATCAGCGACGGCGGAGGGTACATCGGCGGGCAGATCCTGACGCCCGGGAATTTCGAGATCGAGCCGTTTGCCATCGTCGGCGGATCGACGATGTACCAGGCAGGAATTGGCCTGAAGCGGCGGTTCTACCTCAAGCCGGCGACGAAATAGCGCTCGACTTCAGGGCAGCCGGCGAACCAGCTCGCTCGTCGGCTGCACCCTGCGCCGGAACTCCAGCTGCGCTTCCGCGCCAAGGCGGAGCATCGCGCCCGCGGGGGTTCGCGTGAGGACGCTCTGCGCGGGATGCAGGAAAAGTCCGGGGACATCGAGCGTGTCGATCGCGATGACATCGGCGAGGTCGCCCACATCCCGAATGCGTCCACCCGTGCGGGCGACGGCGTCGTCGTAGTTGATCGCGAGGTCCACGAGCATCGGCGGCTTGTTCTCGAGCACGAGCATCGCGCCCCGCACGAGGAGGTCATACGCGCCCCCCGCGTTGAATGGCAGCGACTCATACGCATCGGGATTCGCCGACGCGTACCCGCCGGTGCCAATGGCATCGAGTGCAAGGAGAATCGCCGCGGCGTTCAGGGTGCGCAGCCGCTGCTTCTGCGGATCGTTGGGCAGCGCGCCGCTCTCGATCAGAACGGTGCTCGTCCCCCACTGCTGCATCAGGTCACCGAAGGCGCGGGGATTGTATTCGTCGTCGTACTTGGCGACGCGCCCCGGGATCTCGCGGGCGAACGCCGTCGCGAGCGTCGCCGCCACGAGCCGCGCACGCGTGCGAACGTCATTGTAGGACTTCGCCTCGTCGAACGCGGGAGGCAGCAGCGCAATCCCGCTCGCCAGCCCGGTGCGTCCGGCGCGGGTGCGTGCATTCTGGTCGTGAAGGTTGAACCCGAATTGCGGGTTGAAGCGATCGCGGAGGGATTTGAGCGCGCGGGCTTCCGGCGTCACCTGTCGCCGCGCGTCGCGATTGATGTCGATGCCGATCGCGTTCTGCCGCTGGAAGAGCTCCGCTCCGTCGGGATTGAGCATCGGGACGAACACCACGGTGAGCTCACGTGCCAGGCGCCGGTGCAGCGGATGGCTCGTTCCCTCGGCGAAGAACCGGAAGATGTCCGCGAGCGCCATCGTCGCCGTCGCCTCGTCGCCGTGCATCTGCGACCAGAGGAGCACGCGTGTTGGACCGTTCCCGAACGTCACCGACCGGATCTCGCGTCCCAGCACCGACCGGCCGATGGTTTCGTATTTCAGCGACGGCGCGTGGATGGAATTCTCGACCGCGCGCCAGAAGGTCTCATGCGTGAAACGCCGCTCGGTGATCCCCGGATTGCGATACTGCTCCGCGAGCCGCAGAGTGGTCGCGAACGCCTCCGCGGTGCAGCAGTCACTTGTGGCTCGCGCGGAACCCAACTGAAGGCCGGAACAGCCGGCAAGCCCGAGCGTAAGGCAGATAAGTACGGAATTTCGATTCATGGTCATGGAGGAAAGTCAGCCGAGAGCCGAGGGCCGAGAGCCGAGGGCCGTCAGTACCGCGTCGTGCCCGGATTAAACGTCCGCCAGCTGTGCCAGAATTCCTGGGACGCAGGCACCGCACGCAGTGCCCCGCCCTTCCCGCGACCAGTCACCGCGAACACGTGGTGTCCGGAGACGAGGGAGTCGTTGCGCAGTGCGAATCGGGTCGCCGAATCGGGGCGCGCATGCACGAAGAATGAAGCGCTGTCACGGGCCAGCGCCAGCACGATCGGTGTGCCGCCCACAACATCGTTGACCACGCGTTCGCGCTTGAGCCGATTCCAGTCGTAGGCTCGGCTCTCGCCCGCGATGCTCACGCCGACTACCCAGGCCTTTTCTTCCCAGGACACCGTGTCCGTCCCCGTGAGCGCACTGCGACTCTCGCCGGTCTCGTAGGCGTATGATGTCGGATAGCGATGCGCGAGCGCCGAATCCGGCTGCATGATCAGGCTGTTGGGATACATCGCGAGCCACTGCGACAAGGGGAGCTGGACGCTGGCGATCTCCGTGAGGCGCTTGCCCTTCGCCGCGCCCGTCGCCGCTTCGCCATTCACCTGGCGCCACCAGCTCTTCGTCTTCCGGTCCTCGAACATCGCGTTGAAGTGGTCCATGCCCACGAGGCGGAACTCGTCAACGTCACCGTCCACCGTGGGCGAGAACACCCGCCCCGTGCGGCAGACGGTGCAGTAGCTCACGAGTATCGGTGCTCCACTGATGCTGTCGCGCACCTGGTGGTGATAGCCGATGAACTGCAGCGGGTACGCCCGGGCATCACCATTGAGCGCCACGCCAACCACCAGCCGCGCGGAATCCACCACGCTCTTGGCGGCCGGCTTCATCATCACCCGCTCGGGGGCGATGAAGATCTGGTCCGCCTGCATCTTCGTGTTGATCATGAACGCCACCGCCGCCGTCACAGCCAGGGTCAGCGCCGGGAACATCTTGCGCCAGCTGCGAACGCCGAACGCTGGTAGCATTCCCGCCAGCATGATGGCCGCGAACACCGCGCGAAACGCCCAGCGCCAGCGGTAGAGGAAGTAGGCGACGTCCACGCTCTGCATCCGCTGGCTGCCGGGGAACGGCATGATGAAGTAGACGTTCGCGGCCTCAAACAGCACGAGGAGCAGCGCGCCGAGGTAGAAGTAGCGTTTGCGCATTGGCGGGGACGGCGGGACGAACAGTGGGCAGGAGGCTCAAATCTGCCACCCGGAGGCAGGACTTCCAAGCGCCGCGACCCCGGATTCCACACCCGTTCCAACCCTTTGTCCGGTCTGGGAGTCTATTACATAGACAATGCCTATCTAATTGCATGCTCGGTGAACTCGAACAGATCGTCCTCCTCGCCACCCTGCGGCTTGGCGGCGACGGCTACGGCGTTCCAATCCAGGACGCCATCCGGAAAGCTACGGGGCGTGACCTCACCCTCGGCACAATTCACAAGACACTTGTGCGACTCGAGGACAAGGGATTCGTCGCGTCTCGCATGGGCGAGGCATCGCCGCACAGGGGCGGACGCGCCAAGCGGCACTATGAAGTCACCCCCGCCGGGCTGAAGCAGCTGCGCGCCAGCGTGCGCGCCCTGCGTCGCATGGCGGCGGGGCTGCCGGTCGGGCTGGAGCCCACATGAACGCGAACCCTCCCCGCGTCGCCACATGGTTGCTCGAGCAGCTGCTCCCCGAGGAGTCGCGCGACGCGGTCATTGGCGACCTCGTCGAAGCGTACGATGCGATGCGCAGCGAACATCCGGTGCGTGCTCGCGTGCAGTACTGGCGTGAAGCCATCGCGGCGCTCGCATCGCTACAGACCACGCCCCACAACGTCACCGCGTACACCCCCGCCACCCGAGAGTCTCTCATGCAGTCAGTCCTGGCCGACGTTCGTCACGCGCTGCGCGTCCTGCGCCGCGCTCCTGCCTTCACCATCCTGTGCGCGGCGACCCTCGGCCTCGCGATCGGCGCCACCACGATCATCTTCTCGGTGGTCAATCCGATCCTGCTGCGGCCCCTGCCCTATCCGGATGCGGAACAGATCGTCGCCGTCTATGAGCGCGATCGTGACGGATCGGCGAGCCGCGTGGGCTATGCGACGTACAAGGACCTGCGCTCGCGCGCGCGGTCGCTGCAGCACAGCGCGGCGTTCGGTGACTGGCAGCCGACGATCTTCGGCAGCAACGATGGCGAGCGGGTACAGGGACAGCGCGTGTCCTGGGAATACTTCCGCACGCTCGGGGTGCGGCCGCTGCTCGGTCGGGATTTCACCGAAGCAGACGACACTCCGGCGACGAACAACGTCGTCATCCTGAGCCACGCATTGTTCACCCGGCGGTACGGCGCTGATCCGGCGATCGTCGGCCGGACGCTGAACATCAGCGGTGTCACGCGCACCGTCGTCGGCGTTATGCCGCCGTCCTTCGACGACGTTATGCAACCCGACGCGCAGATCTGGCGCGTCCTTGGCTATGCGGAATCGGACGGGTGGGCCTGCCGCACCTGCCGCCACCTCCAGATGATCGCGCGGGTGCGCGAGAGCGTTCCGCTGGCGTCTGCGGCCGCGGAGCTCGACGGCGCCGCGAAACAGATCGCGACCGAGCATCCATCCAGCTACGCCGGCGAGGGAGCACTCACGATCGGCCTGCAGGAGCAGGTCACCAGGAATGTTCGTCCGATTCTTCTCGTCCTGCTTGGCTCCGTGATTTTCCTGCTGCTCATCGCCGGCGCGAACGTGATCAACCTGCAGCTGGCTCGCGCGGTCCGGCGCGGTGAGGAGTTCGCCGTGCGTGCTGCACTTGGCGCCGGCCGACGACGCATCGCGCAGCAGCTGCTGAGTGAAGGATTGGTGCTCACGAGCATTGCGGCACTCGTCGGCGTAGGAATCGCCGCCGCTGGATTGCCACTCGTGACGCAGCGCCTGCCGGAAGGACTTCCGCGAGTCTCTGCGGTGGGGCTGGATTGGCGGGTGTTTGCGTTCGTCGCCGCTGCCACCCTCCTCGTCGGCCTGGCCGTCGGCCTGGTGCCCGCGCTGGGCGCAGGACGCGCGCGTCTCTTCGACGTGCTCCGTGGCGGTGGCCGCTCCCTCGGTGGTACGCACCATCGCGCCCGCGCGGCGCTCGTGATCGGTGAAGTCGCGCTCGCGCTCATGCTGCTCGTCGGCGCCACGCTGCTCGGTCGCAGCCTGGTGCGACTGATGTCGGTGGACGCGGGCTTCGACGCGTCGAACCTCATCACGATGGAAGTCCAGGCGGCGGGTGCGCGGTACGACAGTGCGGCGCACGTCTTCGCGAACCACGATCGCATTCGTGAGGTGGTTGCCGCGCTTCCCGGCGTCGAAAGCGTCGGCCTCACCACGCAACTGCCGTTGGGCGGCAACCTGGACCGCTATGGTGTGATCGCGCAGGACAAGCCACTTCCCAATCCCGAGCTTGCGCCCGACGGCGAGCGCTTCACCATCGGCGGTGATTTCATGCGCACGATGCGGATCGACGTGATCCGCGGACGTCGCTTCACCGGCGCGGAGGCACGCGACTCGAACGTGAAGGTGGTGATCGTGAGCCAGTCGCTCGCGAACCACCTGTGGCCAGGGGAAGATCCTCTGGGCAAGCAGCTGCGCGTTGGCGGGCCAAGCCGTCCATGGCGCGAGGTGATTGGCGTCGCGGAGGACATCCGGCATACGGGGCTCGACGCCACCGTCTCGCAGCAGTTCTACGTTCCCGAGCGGCAGTGGTTCGGCGCCGAGACCCAGATGACGCTGGTCGTGCGCACCACGAGTGATCCGGCATCACTGGTCGGTGCGGTGCGCGAAGCCGTGCGGTCGGTGGATCCCCTGCAGCCCATCGCGAAGGTCGCCACGATGGACCAGGTGGTTGCCCGCTCCACATCGCAGCGGCGTCTTGGGCTGATGTTGTTTGCGGCGTTCAGCACCATGGCTATCCTGCTCGCCTGCGCCGGGATCTACGGCGTGCTCGCCGGCGCGGTGAGCGAGCGTGCCCGCGAGATCGGATTGCGCAGCGCACTGGGTGCTACCCCGCGCGCGATCGTCTCGCTCGTGCTGCGGCAGGGGGCGCGTCTCGCCGTGGTCGGGCTGTTGCTTGGCGTCGGTGGCGCGTTCGCGCTGTCGCGATACCTGCGAACGCTGCTCTTCGGCATCGAAGCGCACGATCCGGTATCTGTCGTCGTCGCGGTGGGTGTCATCGCAGCGGTCGCGCTGCTCGCGTGCGTCGTCCCGGCACGCCGAGCGGTACGTGTGGATCCCATGACCGCCCTGCGAAGCGAGTAGGACA
>DASPMP010000195.1:0-4406 GCA_035626995.1 Gemmatimonadaceae bacterium | reverse complement strand
CGCGCCTGCCGCTCGTATCGTCGCCGCAGTGGACCGTCGCCGACGATGACGAGTTTCGCACCGCGCCTGCGCCCACGGAGACGGTTGAATGCGTCGATGAGCGTCGGCAGCCCGTTGCGCGGATCGAACCGGCCGAGGAAGAGGATGATGGGCGCGTCGCCGGACACTGGAGGCTGGGCAGCGACGTTCGGGCGGAACTCGCTCGTGTCGACGCCGTTCGGCACGATGGTCCAGTCGGCGTCGAAGTATCGCTCCAGCGCGACGATGGTTGATTGCGACACGGCAATGGCGGCGTCAAGGCGATCCAGCGCGCGCTGGAACCGCTTCTGAAATATCCGGTATCCGACGGATCGGTCGAAATAGGTGTGAAAGGTTCCGACCACCGGGACTTCAGCTTCCTCGACCGCCAGCAACGGCAGCACCGGCGTCAGCGGTGAGTGAACATGAATGAGGTCGTATTCGCCGGCGCGCATGACATCGCGCAACTGCCGGCGAAGTCCTCGGCCCACGGTGATGCGGGACTGCGACCCATTGATGTACCACGGCACGCTCCGCCCCAGGCGGATGACGTCTGGCGGGGCAGCACCCGAGCCGGGGATGTGCGACGTGATGATGTCGACGTGATGCCCGATGCGTCGCGCTTCCCGTGCGAAGTAGTGCACGTGTTCACACACGCCGCCGAGATGCGGGTAGTAGTACTCGCTGACGAGGGCGACGCGCAGCGCTGGGTTCACGGAACGGCGCGCTCAGGCCGCGGCTGACTTCAGCGCGGCATGCGCCGCCGCGAGGCGCGCGATCGGGACACGGTAGGGAGAGCAGGATACATAGTTCATGCCGATGCCATGGCAGAACGCCACCGAGCGCGGCTCACCGCCATGCTCGCCGCAGATGCCGACCTTCAGCGATTCACGTGTCTTCCGGCCATCGGTGATCGCGATCTCGATCAGCTTGCCCACGCCTTCCTCGTCCAGCACCTGGAACGGATCGTCCGGGAGGATGCCACTTTCGACATAGCTCGGCAGGAAGCGTCCCGCGTCGTCGCGACTGAGACCGAATGTCGTCTGCGTGAGGTCGTTGGTGCCGAAGGAAAAGAACTCCGCCGTCTTCGCGATCTGCCCCGCGGTGAGCGCCGCGCGCGGCAGCTCGATCATGGTGCCGATGGTGTAGGGAAGGGTCTCTCCCATTCCACCCAGCACCTGCTGGCCGACGCGTTCAACAATGGCGCGCTGGTGCTCGAACTCCTTCGCCGTCCCCACCAGCGGGATCATGATCTCGGGGATGACGTCCACGCCACGGCGCTTCGCCCGGATTCCCGCCTCGAAGATGGCGCGCGCCTGCATCTCCGTGATCTCGGGATACGTGATGCCGAGGCGGCAGCCGCGATGCCCGAGCATCGGATTGGACTCGCGCAGCGATTCCACGATGTTCGAGAGTGCGGTGCGTGTGAGCCCGAGCTGACGGGCGAGCAGCTTGCTTTCCTCCCCGCCGTGCGGAAGAAACTCGTGCAGCGGAGGATCCAGCAGCCGGATGGTGACGGGGAAGCCCGACATCGCCTCGAAGATCCCGTCGAAGTCGTCACGCTGGAGCGGCAACAACTTCTGCAGGGCGCGTCGCCGGCCACTTTCGTCGCGCGCAACGATCATCTCGCGCATCGCGTGAATCCGGTCGCCCTCGAAGAACATGTGCTCCGTGCGGCACAGCCCGATCCCCTCGGCGCCGAAGCCTCTCGCGACGCGCGCGTCGTTCGGGGTATCGGCGTTGGCGCGCACGTTGAGCGTGCGGGCTTCGTCTGCCCAGCGCAGCAGCCGCGCGAAAGCCTGGTACGATGCGGCGTCGGACGCGGTGCGCATTCCGCGGATGACCTGCACCACTTCGCTCGGAATCGTCGGGAGGTCTCCCACGAAGACGCGACCGGTGGCGCCATCCACGGTGATCCACTCGCCTTCCTTCACCACCGTATCCTGCACATGGAACTGGCGCGCCTGGAGATCCACCCGAATGTCCCGGCATCCCACGACCGCGCACTTGCCCATCCCGCGCGCAACGACCGCCGCGTGGCTCGTCATCCCGCCACGCGCGGTCAGCACCGCACGGGCCGCGACGATGCCGTGAAAGTCTTCCGGCGTAGTTTCGTCGCGGACGAGGATGACGTTCTGTCCCGTCGCGCTCCGCTGCTCGGCGACGTCGGGATCGAACACCGCGATGCCACTCGCCGCGCCCGGCGACGCGGGCAGGCCGACACAGAGCGGCGTCGCACGCGCTGCTGCATCGATCACCGGGTGGAGCAGCTGGTTCAGCTGGTCCGGCTCGACGCGGAGCACCGCTGTCGAGTGGTCGATGAGCTTCTCGTTTACCATGTCGGTCGCGATGCGCACCGCCGCCGCGGCCGTGCGCTTTCCGGTGCGCGTCTGCAACAGGTACAGCTTCCCGCGCTCGACGGTGAATTCGATGTCCTGCATCTCATGGAAGTGCTTCTCCAAACGGTCCTGCGTCTGGAGCAGCTCCTGGTATGCAGCCGGGAGCAGCCTGGCCATTTCCTCGATGTCCAGTGGGGTGCGAATGCCGGCGACTACGTCCTCGCCCTGCGCGTTCACCAGGAACTCGCCGTAGAACTTCCGCTCGCCCGTGGACGGATTGCGCGTGAACGCAACGCCGGTCCCGGAGTCATCGCCCATGTTGCCGAACACCATGGCGACGATGTTCACCGCGGTGCCGACGTCGTCCGGAATGCGGTTCACCCTGCGATAGTCCACGGCTTTTTTGAGCGTCCACGAACGCCACACCGCCTCGATCGCGCCCCAGAGCTGCTCGCGTGGCTGCATGGGGAATTCGCGACCGATCGTTGTGCGCGTGAGCGCCTTGTACTCCTCGACGAGATTCCGCAGCGCTTCTTCGGGGAGGTCGGAATCGCTCTTCGCCCCCGCGGTGAGTCGCTTCGCGGCGAGGAGGTGCTCGAAGTTGGCGAAGGGGATGCCGAGCACGACGTCACCGTACATCTGGATGAAGCGGCGGTAGGAGTCGTACGCGAAGCGCGGATTGCCGCTCTGCTGCGCCAGCCCCTGCACGGTGATGTCGTTGAGCCCCAGGTTGAGGATCGTCTCCATCATCCCCGGCATCGACACCGGGGCGCCGGAGCGCACCGACACCAGCAGCGGGTTCGTGGGGTCACCGAACTTGCGGCCAGTGGACTCCTCCAGCCGAAGCAGGTGCTGCTCAACTTCGTCCTTCAGTTCCTGCGAATAGCGGCGCTCGGCGAGGTACCGGACGCACACGTCGCAGGCGATCGTGAATCCCGGCGGGACCGGCACCCCCAGGTTCGTCATCTCGGCGAGGTTCGCCCCCTTGCCGCCGAGGACGCGCTTCATCTCCCGGGTGCCTTCCGAGCCACCGGGGCCGAAGAAATAGACGGACTTGCTCACGCTGGCTGGCGGCTGTTCAGCAGCCGCATCCAAAGCGGAGCTTGTCTGGGTCGGTTGGCGGCGGGGTGGGGTAGTCACCGGAGAAACATGCGTGGCAAAAGCCGTGCGGGCCATCAGGAACGGCGTTGAGCATCCCGTCCAGGGACAGGTAGCCCAGGGAGTCGACGCCGAGGTGCTGGCGGATCTGCTCGAGATCCAGGTTGGCCGCGATCAGCTCTTCCCGCGTGGGGGTATCGATACCGTAGTAGCAGGGCCCGGTGATGGGAGGAGAGCTGATGCGCATGTGGACCTCGCGCGCGCCGGCGGACCGGACGAGCGCGACGAGTCCGCGCGTGGTGGTGCCACGCACGATGGAGTCGTCCACCATGACCACGCTCTTTCCCTCGATGACCTCGCGGACGGCGTTGTACTTCACCTTCACCTTGGCGTCGCGATCCTTCTGCGTCGGCTGGATGAAGGTGCGCCCCACGTAGTGATTCCGGATGAGCGCCAGCTCGTACGGCAGGCCGCTCACCTCCGCAAATCCCAGCGCCGCGGAATTGGATGAATCGGGCACGGAGAACACAAGCTCCGCTCCCGGTGCCGGGTGCTCCTTCGCGAGCTGGCGACCCAGCGCGCGTCGGGCGCGATCGACCGAGCCGCCGTTGAAGACCTTGCTGTCGGGACGCGCGAAGTACACGTATTCGAAGACACAGCGCTTCATGTCTTTCGACTCGAGCGGAAACGCGGAGTGCACGCCGGTCGCGTCGACGGTGACGACTTCGCCGGCCTTCACCTCGCGCTCGTACTTCGCCCCGACGATATCCAGCGCGCAGGTCTCGGACGCGAAGACCACGGACCCGTCCAGTTTTCCCATGACGAGGGGACGCCAGCCGCGCGGGTCGCGGGCAGCCACCAGTGCGTCATCGAATCCGATGATGAGACTGTAGGCGCCATCCACGCCGCGGAGCGCGTCGGCGACGCGTCCTGCGGGGGTCGTCGCGGCCG
>DASPMP010000194.1:0-14428 GCA_035626995.1 Gemmatimonadaceae bacterium | reverse complement strand
CTGACACTTCCCGCCTCGGTACTTCGCAAACGCATCGCGCGCTCGGTGCGTGAGCCTTCCCTGCGTTTCGCGGCGATTCCGTTCCGGGGACGTGACGCGGACGTTCGCGATCTCCGCAAGCATATCACGCGGGCCTGCAATGGCACTCCGACGCTCTACCTGATCGGCGCCGAGCCAGGAATTGGGAAGACGCGACTGCTGGAGGAAACCAGTGGCCTTGCGGCGCTCGAGGGGGTCAAGGTGCACACGGTGCGTTGTCACTCGCACTATGCGGGGCGGCCATTGAGCGTCTTCATCGAGCTCGTTCCCGCGCTGCGTGCGTCCCGCGGCGCTCTCGGGATCTCACCCGACTCACTGGAGTGTCTCAACTTCCTGACCAGTCACACCGACGATCGTTCCGACCAGCCGTCCGATGCGCGAGATAACGTGACGCGTTCCGAGCTGTTGCTCGCGGCGTTGCGCGACCTGATCGATGCGGTAGCGTCAGAACAACCGCTCATGCTCTGCGTCGAGGATGCGCATTGGGCGGATCCTGACTCGCTTCGGGAGCTCAATCGCCTTGTACAATCGCCGGCGAGCCGACCGCTGATCGTCATCTGCACGACTCGGACTCCGGAATCGTTTCCACACATTCCCGCGACCGACGACCGGACGGTTGTACGTCGCCTGAAGCCTCTGTCAGAAGCATCAATGGTGGGGCTGGCCCAGCACCTGTTGCCCCAGGACGGCGCAGCTGATCCCGCGGTGACGTCGTGGTGCGTGGAGACCGCGGCGGGGAATCCGCTATTCCTGCAGATGCTTTGCGCGCATCATGCGACGACGCGAGAGCCATTCTCCGTCCCCGCGGACCTGACCGCAGCGATCACGCGGCGAGTGGAGCAATTGAACCCGCGGTGCAGGCGCGTCCTGGAGCTGACATCACTGCTTGGGCGGCACTCCACGATCGAGACCATTCGGCTCATCAATGACTGGACGCATCTGGAGCTGCTCGATGCCGTGCAGGTACTGGAGGAGGATGGATACCTTCGCGACACGGGAACATCGCTGCGCGCGCACGGGCTCGTCGGAGAGTGTGCACTGAGTCTCTTGCCACCCGTGTCACGGCGTGTGTTGCACGCGTGCGTGGCTGCCGCCCTGGAGACACAGTACACGGAGCGGGGCGACGCCGCACTGTTGTGGGATTGCGCCGAGCAGTGGGTGAAAAGCGGTGATTCGGAGAAGGCCGTGGAGTTCCTGCGCCGGTGCGCGCGCCACACCAGACAGCTCGGGCGATCGGCTGAAGCGGTCAGCATCTTAAAGCGTGCGAAGGAACTTACCTCCAGTCGAGGCGCCTCTGACGCGATGTCAACTGAGATTATTCTCGCCGCGAAGGCCGCCAACATGTGGCATGTCGCCTACGAGACATCGCGAGCAATCGCATCGATCGTTAGCAACGCACACGATGAGGTTGAGCTAGCCTCAATCGAGGCTGAGTGGTTCTTCCTATCCCAGCCGGCAACCTCAATTCCGCGCGTGACTCAGTGCATGCGCACTCTGGAGACTGGACATCTTCATCGCATCGCAGCTGCTCGACTCGCCATTATGATGGCCCATGAGGCGTGCGACGCGCAGTTGGGACAGTCGCTCTTTGCCGAAGTCGAACCACTGATCGCAGTACATCCCGATAGCATAGATGGCCAACTGTTGACGCTCTATTTCCACGCTATTTTCGGGAGCAAGGACGTTGCGCTAGGCATGTCACGGGAGCTGCGAGCGCGCATCTCGTCGGTCGCCACGGGGGACAGGTTTCGCGTTGCCACGATAACCGCGGTGGCGTGTGTGTTTTGCGGCGCCTATGACGAAGCGATTGAAATACTCAGTAGAAGTGTCGCGGAGGCCCGCGAGCAAGAACTGTTCACGCGTGTTCACAACATTGCCTCCACGGCTTGCTCGACGCTCTTGTCTGCCTTGCGGTACGATGAGGCGATGATCTGGTATGAGCTCGCACAAGAAGTGAAACCGCATGCGGAGCAGGGTATGCGCAGCGCCATCCATCTTTCGAACGAGGTGGAGCTAGCGATTCTTGAGGAATCCGCGAAGCGCGCGACTGATGCACTCAGCGAATTCAATAATCTGGCAATCAGCAATAGCCCCCGCTTTCGTTCGTACGCACTCGGCTTGCGTACACGTGTCGCACAATTGGCGCGGGACTTCGTGTTGGATCCTGCAGCATTTGAGGAGATGCTGGACCTCCATCTCCGAACGCGCGCTTACGGGTCTGGTGACAGCTTAGCCACTGCGCTTGCTGAAGACCTGCGTCGCCGTAAGGATCCGTCCCTGCAGCCATTTCTGGCCAGCTACGTCTCAGAACGGCGTGAAGGCCCCAACTTAACGGCGCATTTCCGCGCTTTTGTCGACTAGGCTTGACGCGCTTCCTTCTTCCTTGGCGTCGTTATCAGGCTTAACGGCGCGGTCGCCGTCGTTTCGGAAACGGCGGGAGCTGGTGGGAAGAGCATCCGCCAGACCGGATTAGAAAGAACTCGATCTGTAATTGCCGGGTCGAACTGGCTTCCGCGGCAGCGAACCAGTTCCGCTCGTACCTCAGACTCCGTCAGGGGCTTTCGATATGGTCGCTCCGATGTCATCGCATCGATCGTGTCCGCAAAAGCGATGATGCGAGACATCTTAGGAATCATCTCACCAGCTAAGCCGTCCGGATAGCCCGTTCCATCCCAACGTTCATGGTGGTGACGAATTGGCGAAACGATGTCATGCAACCGAGACATCGTCGAAACCAATTCTGCGCCATCGTTCGGATGACCTTGCATGATTTGCCACTCGTCCGGCGACAAATGCCCTGGCTTGCGTAGGACGGGGGCGTATTTCTCGTGAATCTTCCCAACGTCATGGAGAAGGGCAGCGCGGCCGACTTTCTCGATCTCAGACGGTGACAGCCCCATGCCTTTCGCAATAGCGAGTGAGAACTGCTGTACGCGACGCGAATGTCCCGAAGTATACGGATCGCGGGCTTCCATGGACTTCACCATGAGCTCGAGCAGTTCACTGTTGGTGCGCTCGAGGTCAAGGTTCGTTTTATGAAGCTGCCGCAAACCCAAAACCGGAATCCACAAAGCTGAAGCCGCGAACGCTCCGCCCTTGACGTAGACCCAGGCAAATAGGAACACGATAGGCGTCGCCAGTATATCCAAGGCGATGGTTGAAAGAACTGCACCACGCCAAAGGTCGACAAGCGGTCGTTCTGACTTGGCGGCAATGAATCCCATTACCAACGTGGAATTGATTGCAAAGCTGAGCACGAACGCGAGCATTGTCGGAAGACCGTTCGTCAGCGTTAGCTGGGCGAGTGTCAACTCCGATAGTGAAGCGAGGCTCTCTCCGCCGGCCAAGCGATACGCAAGTACCGCACAGGAGAACGTTATGACAGTTTGCGCGACGTTAAATAAAGGCGCGCCGGCACTGCGGCGAGACGCTAGTTCAGTGACGACTCTAACCGCTACAACTCCGACTAGAGCGATCCAGTTCGGTACAATAAGCGCGGTCGCCAGGTACGGAATGAACGCGATTGAGCCAGCGACGGAATTTGGCATCAACAGTGCCAGGGCTTCGGCAATAAGCGCGAGCATGCAAAGCATGACCACAGCCATGATGCCCGAACTCGGCACTGCGGGATCTGCCAAGTACAAAACGCCTGCACACGCAAGCGCGAGCACAGTGGCAGCAGTTACGTAGAACTTGGCGCGATTATTCATTCGTGGAAAAAAGACCGGAGGACCCCCGTCCTCAACTTCAGTTCACGTTGCGACCAACCAGCCGGCCGCGCGGCACATCAAATCCACGAAAAACGCGATCATTCTGCGTCACCCCCCCTTTCATGAAGTCACGCCTTACGCGTGCTCCCGCTAGAGTTGGCTCCGCTCGTACTACTTTGTGCGTTCTCCGCTCAACTTCGCTCTTGAGGGAGGGGGTCGTTCCGTTTTTTTGAGTCCGTTGCTTCGACTTGAGGTGGGATGCAGCGCCGCACCGTTGCGGCTCCGCACTACGTCAAACAACGCGTCCAGGTAGGACTACATCTATATGGTATCGGCCAACCACCGGCCGTCATGCATGTCACAGTTTTATGACCACACTCTCAGGCACGGATACCGTAGCACCCCCGCCACACCGCTAAACCCTTCCACGACAACAAGCTGACAAGCTGACAAGCTGACAAGCCGCTGTCCTACTTCGAGAACTCCACCCACCGGTTCGTCGCATCCAGAACCGCCAGCACCGCGCTCTGCTCCGGGCTCTCCTTCACTTCCGCACTCCCCGTCAGCAGGCAGCTCTCACGGCCGAAGCGCGCCGTCACCCCCACGAACACGAAGTGCCGCTCGAAGGCGTCTACCATCCGGCACCCCTCGAGACCCAGCACCCGCGTGTCCCCCTCGGCCGCGGCGATCGCAGCCAGCGCCGCACGGCTCGCCAGCTCGATCCGCTGACGCTCGTTCTCCATCCCCTCGCTCTCACCCACGAAGGTGTCCTCACCCTTCCGCAGCGTCACCCGGCAGGCGACACCACGCGTGCGCGACCGGCGCACCTCCACATCCTCGAAGTACAACCGGCGCTTCGGCGTGTCGTCCAGCACCGCCGGCGGCGCGACGACCGTCGGCGCCAGCGCGGCCTGAGACGCCGGCGCGTAGGGCGTGGCAACGCTCTGGTATTCGCCACTCTGCGGACGCGGCGCGCGCATCGACTGCTCGTTCGTGATCGCCACCGAGATCTTGCGATGGTTCACCCGCATGCCGAGGTGCGCCAGGAGCGCACTCTCCACATTGCGAACCGTCGCCTTCGGCTGGACTTCGTCGGTCGTGAGCAGGTGGATCTCATCCACCGCCCCGCTGGCGCCCGCGATGATGCGCGCGCTCACCACACCGGGAAGCGTCGCCAGCAATTCCTCGGCGCGCCTGATGGGAAGTACGATACCCGCAATCGGCGACGTCTCGCCGGACTGCTGAGAGTTGGCTGGTAGGGACAACGACTTGCTCCCTGGTGGGTGCTTCTGAATTGTGAGGGGGGCGCGGTTCAGAAATCGCCCGACTGTGAAGCTTGGTCGGCGTCGACCGGCGCTGCGGCAGGACTGGATTCGTCCGGCGGGCCAATATGCCGCAAAACGATCCAGCCATCAAGAGAAATCCGCGCACCCCACGACCCCACCCAGCCTCCAAGCCGGACAAATCCGCTCCCAGAGCACACTTACGACGGGTGAGTGTGCGGATGGTCACAGGGAGCCGATTCGGGTTTCGGGGATTCAGATTTCAGGGATTAAGTGCCCCCACGGCTGGTTTAGGCGCCAGGAAAATTCAGCCTCGTTCAGCCCCAACCCACCCCCCCGAGCGCTACGGTTTCGCCGACTCCGTCGCGTAGCTCTCGCCACGGCAGCGGAAACACTCAAGCCTCGTCTCAGTCATCTGCGCCCTGCATGAGGATTAAGAGCAGGTAATGACCCGGAATGTGCCGGCCGACTGTCAACTGGCGCACAAATTCCATATGAGAAACATCATGCTGCACCCGAACCCCTCTCACGAGCCGCGCCGGCCGAATCGCGCCGGCAACGCCCGGCTCACCATCGAAGGGCTGAGCGCCGACGCCGTCCTGGACTTCTGCGAGGCGATCGACTTCGCCATCGCCGCCAGCGAGCCGACCGGACAGGAGATCGCCGAGCTGCGTGCCGTGCTCGGTCGGATAGCTCGCGACGAGATCGCCCGCCGCCGCGCGCCAGAGCTGGGGCTGCTGGCACTCCGCGCGGCCTGGAAAAGCGCCTGCCGCGGCACGGCCGCGCCCGACATGCACAACCCGCAGTGGCATGTGGTCGTGCGTGAGTGGCTTTCCGCCTACGACGAGGCGCGGTAACCGCTCAGCCGCCCACCGGGAACGCCATGGTGGTCATGAGCGCATTCTCAGCCTGGCGCGAATCCAGCCGCGTGTGCTGCACGACGATCGGCATGTCGGATTCGATCACCGACGCATACGGCACGTCGCGAGGTATCTGCTCCGGATCGGACAGGTCGTTGAAGCGCAGGTGCAGCGTCCGTCGCGCCGCCACAGTCACACGAAAAGGCCCAACAGGCTCCCGGTCCTCGAAGTAGACCGTGATCTGCACGGCCGCGTCGCGGTCACCGGCGTTGAGCAGGCACGCCGTCTCGTGACTCGTCATCGCCGGCTCGGGCCCGTGACTGACGGACGGGATATACCCCTCCGCGATCGCCCACGTCCTGCGTCCAATGTCTTTCATGGTTCCTCAGGGTTGCCTCAACCAGCGACCAGCGGGAGTACGCGCGCACCGAAATCATCGATGAAGCGCCGCTGGTCCTTGTGAACGTTGTGCAGGTACAGCTCGTCGAAACCGAGGGCGAGGTCTTCGCGCAGCCACGCGGCGTGACGCGCGAGATCCGTGGAGATGCGGACTCCCTCGTCCATCTGTTCCGGCCGGATGAACTTGCCCGCGGCCTCGAACTCGGCCGGCGTGCGGAGCTCGGCGAGCAACCGGCTGTCGAAGACGAGGCTGCGCCACTGCTCGTGCGCGCCACGCCGCGCCTCCGCCTCGCTGGCGGCGTACGCGATCTTCACCTGGAGACGCGCCGGCTTCCCTTCACCGCCCCCTTCGCGAAAGGCATCGAGCACCGCGCGCAACTTTTCGCGCGGCTGCATGACCGTCAGCAGACCGTCTGCCCAGCCGCCGAGCCAGCGCGCCGTTTCCGGCGTGATCGCCGCGCCCAGCATCGGCACCGGCGCCGGCGGCCGGGTGTACAGCTGCGCCTCCTCCACGATCACGCGGCCGTGATGGGTGACCGTCTCCCCCGCCCAGAGCGCGCGGATCACGTCCACACACTCGCGCAACCGCGCGTTGCGCTCGTCCTTCGTGGGCCATGCCTCACCGGTGATGTGCTCGTTGAGACGTTCGCCAGAGCCGACGGCGATCCAGAAACGACCGGGAAACATCACGGTGAGCGTCGCCACGGCCTGCGCGAACACCGCCGGATGCATGCGATATCCCGGGATGGCGATGGCGCCCACCGGAAACATCGTGGCCTGGAGCGCGGCACCCAGCCAGCTCCAGACATGTCCGCTGTGTCCCTGGGTTGGCGTCCAGGGTGCAAAGTGGTCGGACGACATCGCCGCACGAAAACCCGCGCGCTCGGCGTGCTGCAGGAGGTCGAGCAGCTCGCGCGGAGAGAACTGCTCCTGCGATGCGTGGAATCCGATCACTGGCGCTCGCGACGGACCGCGTAGTTGAGGTTTCCCACCCGGTACCACTTGTAGCCGAACGCATCCAGCGCGATGCGATGCACCCCCGACGCGTTCGCGCGGCTCTCTTCCTCCTCCCGCAGATCCACAAGGCGGTCACCGCCATCGCCCCCCACGCGCAGCCGCACCGAGCGCGGCATCTCCGCGAAGTTGTGCACGACCACGATCGAGTTGCCGCGCCAGTCGTAGCGCAGCGCCAGCACGTCGGGAAATCCGGTGGCGATGGTGGTCCAGGTGCCCCAGCCGATCTCCGGACATTCCTTGCGCAGGCGGATCATCCGCGCCGTCCACGAGAACAGCGACGCGGGATCGCGCTGCTGCGCCTCGACATTCACCCGGCGATAGTCCCACACGCTGCCGTCGGCGATTATCGGATGCTCCAGCTTCCTCGCCGTCGAGAAGCCGGCCTGCGGATCGTCGGACCACTGCATCGGCGTGCGCACGGCGTCGCGCTGCGGCAGGGACAGATCGTCACCCATTCCGATTTCGTCGCCATAGCGGATGACGGGGGTGCCCGGCAGCGAGAAGAGGAGGCTGTACGCCAGCTCGAGATGCGGCCGGTCGCCCAGCATGGGCGCGAGGCGTCGCCGGATTCCGCGGCCGTACAGCTGCATCCGCTCCTCGGGCGCGAATCGGTCGAACACCCGCTGACGCTGTGCCTCGGTGAGGCGGCCGAGATCCAGCTCGTCGTGATTCCTGAGGAACTGCGCCCACTGCGCCCCTTCCGGAATCCTGCGCGTCGCTCGAAGCGCGTCGGCGAGCGGTCGCGCGTCGCCGGACGCGAGCGCGTAGAAGAGGTGCTGGTTCACCCAGAAGTTGAACATCATCTGGAGCCCCTCGCCGCGCGGACCGAAGTACTTCGCCTGGCCGCCGGGAGGAACGTTCGCCTCGCCGAGGAGGACCGAGTCTCCGCGGCGCAGTTGTGCAAATCGCCGCAAACCGTACAACAATTCGAAGTCCTGCTTCGCCTTCGCGCGCTTCGGCGTCGTGAGCTCGATGATGAAGGGGACAGCATCGATGCGGCAGCCGGCGACGCCGAGCTCCAGCCAGTAGCCGAGGATGCGATGCATCTCCTCGCGCACAGCGGGATTCGCCGCGTTGAGGTCCGGCTGAAATTCAAAGAAACGGTGGTGGTACCAGGCCCCGGCTTTCTTGTCGTAGGTCCAGGTGCCCTTCTGGTGTCCCGGAAACACCGTTCCCTTGCGCCAGTGGGGCGGCCGCTTCTCCGACCACACATACCAGTCGCGGCGCGGTGACTCCTCGTTGCGGCGTGCTTCCTGGAACCAGCGGTGGCGATCGGACGTGTGATTCAACACGAGGTCGATGATGACCTTCATCCCGCGCTTGCGCGCCTCGCGCATGAACTCGACGAAGTCGCCGCTGGAGCCGTAGCGCGGATCCACGCCGTAGAAATCGGAGATGTCGTAGCCGTCGTCGCGATCGGGGGTCGGCTGGAAGGGAGCGATCCAGAGCGTGTCGACGCCGAGGGCGTCGAGATAATCCAGCCGGCGCACGAGCCCCTCGAAGTCGCCGACGCCGTCGCCGCTGGCGTCGAGGAAGGTTTCGACGTCCAGGCTGTAGATGACACTGTTCCTGTACCAGAGATCGGCGATCATGTCCCCCGCGCGAGTGAACTGTCGCGTCAGGTACCTTGCACATGCTGTGCGTGCTGGGCGGCGACCCGCCAGGCACCGAGGCTGAGCCTGGTGGCCTGGTCCACGAAGCGGCGCGCGGCCGCGCGCGTCCGCTGGAGCCCCGCGGATGCCGATTCACGCCGCGTCGTCGCGATCACGTCGTCGAGGGACGTCTCGAGGTGGTGCATCTCGCGAGCGATGGCGTCTTCCGACCAGCCAAGCGCGAATCGTTGCCGCCCGTGCTGCTCGGCCACCGTGCGCATGATGGCGGTGCTGTCGCGCAGCATCTCCGACCGGTCGCTGTCGGGGACGCCGAGGATTCGCAGGCCGAGCGCGATGTCCGTCACCATCGTTGCCGTATGATTGTCCAGCTGCGCGTCGCTGAGGTTTGTCGTGGGGATCGCATCGTCGGCCCGCATCGCCCTGCGCCAGGCGTCCACGATTGCCCCGACGTCCCAGAGCAGGCGGTCCGCTACCGCGGCAAACTCGGCGGCATCCGCTTCGTCAGCAGCATCTGCTGCCCCGGCGGGTACGACCGCGCGTGTCACGTCCAGCTTCACCGCACCGGCAATGGCCGGTGCCTTGTGCTGGCGCGCCTCGAGCGGATCCGCGACGGGCAGCCATAGCGTGAACGTCGAACCCACGCCGACTGCACTCTCCACGGTGATGTCGCCGCCCATGAGTCGCGCGAGCTGGCGGCTGATGGAGAGGCCGAGCCCCGCCCCGGCACGATTGCGGGTGTATGCGGTGCGGTTGTGCGACTCCGCCTGGACGAACGGTTCGAAGATGCGGTCCACCTGTTCCGGCGGTATCCCGGCCCCGGTGTCCCGCACATTCAGCGCGACATACGGGCGTCCGGGCTCGAGGCCGGCGGGTTCGCCCGGGGTGGGCGCGACGGTGCAATCGATGGTGACGGTGCCGCCAGGGTCCGTGAACTTGACGGCGTTCCCGAGGAGGTTCACGAGCACCTGGCGAACCCGTGGCTCGTCGCCCAGGTACTTCGATTCACGGGCGCCATTGCAGCGTTCAGACAGGGTGACGCCACGGGCCGCCGCCTGCGGACGCACGAGGGCGAGGGCCGCGTCCACGGTATCGCCGGCCGGGACAACCTCGACATCGACGCGCATGGTTCCCGACTCCACCTTCGCGAGGTCGAGCACTTCGTTGACGAGGCCGAGGAGATGCTTGGTGCTCGCGGTGATCCGGTCCAGCTGGAGGCGCTGGTCGCTGGTGAGGGGACCGGAGAGACCGAGGCTGAGCAGCTCGGAGTAGCCGAGCACTGCGTTGATCGGGGTGCGGATCTCATGGCTCATGGTCGCGAGGAAGTCCGACTTGGCCTGGCTCGCTGACAGCGCCGCGGCGCGCGAGCGTTCGGCCTCGACGCGTGCCTCGTTGGCGTCGAGCACCAGCCGGGCGTTGTCTGCGGCGATGCGCATGGTCGCCTCGACGTCGCTGCGGATGGAGCGGTTGATGACGACGATGAGGATGACGGCAATCGTGCTTCCGAGCGCGATGATCCAGAGCGCGCGAGAGCCCGCGCGCCGTCGCCCGTCCTCCTGGGCGCGCAGGACGGCGCGTTCCCTGTCCTCCATGGCGGCCGCGATCCGCCGGGCTTCGGCCATGAGGTGCATGCCACGGTCGGTGCGGACCAGTGCCAGCGCGGCGCCAATACCACGCTGGTCGCGGGTGGCGATGGCTTCGTCGAGGTCCCGGAGCTTCTCGGTGACGACGTTCGAGAGGGTGTCGAGCCGTGCCAGCCGGATGGGGTCGCTGTCGTTGGCGGCGCGGAGCGTGGCGAGCTGGATGGCGATGGAGTCGCGCACGGGTCCCGGACGCAGGTACGCCGAGTCTCCGGTGATGAGGTAGCCGCGTTGGGCCGATTCGGATTCCCGGAGCAGCGAGAGGACGCTCTCGATGCGAAGGATGGTCTCGACGGTGCGATCCACGCCGCGGGTGGCCTGGACGAACTGCCGCACTGTCACGAATGCGAGGATTCCCACGATGAGCACCATGACCCCGGCCATGAGTGCGGCCAGGACCTTCCGCGCCACGTTCATGACGGACTATCGGCAGCGAGTACCATCGACGTCAACTGGGGGGCGATTTGAAGTGTCGACAAAGGAGGTTGTGTAGCCTTGTGTATCAGGCTATAATAGCCAGATGAAGTCGGTCTCCGTGTCATCAGCGAAGAACAACCTGAGCGCGCTGCTCCGCGAGGTTCGGGAAGGGCGCAGCGTGACGATCACGGACCGCGGGGTAGTGGTGGCACGACTCGTTCCGCCGCCGCCTACCCGTGGCGTATCCCCGCAGGCCATCGACCTCGCGCAGCGCGGATTGCTGGTCCTGCCAGCAAAGGCCCCGTCCATGGAATGGCTGCGCGCGACCTGGCCGCGCCCCAAAGGGAAGGCATCGGCCGTGCGAGCGCTGCTGGACGACCGCGAGTCCGGCCGGTGAAGTACTGGGACTCCTCGGCGGTACTGCCGTTGCTGGTGCGCGAGGCTGCGTCAGACCGCATGGCTACCCTGCTTCCGGAGGACCCAGCCATCGTGACGTGGTGGGGTTCGAGCGTGGAATGCGTCTCCGCCATTGCACGCCTGGAGCGGGAGTCCGCTCTCGATCGTGCGGACGCGGCTGCGGCGCTGGCCCGGCTGAAGGCGGCATCGTCGACGTGGACGGAAGTTCCTGCGACTCCTCCCGTACGGGAGCACGCCATTCGTCTGCTCCGCGTTCACCGGCTGCGCGCGGGGGACGCGCTCCAGCTCGCGGCGGCGATTATCGCGTCGGACTTCCAGCCTTCTTCTCTGGATTTTGTCACGCTGGACGAGCGTCTTGGTCTGGCCGCCGCCCGCGAGGGGTTCTCCCTGATCTCCTGATGGGCCGCTACGCGGCCACGGGGCACTCCGCCAGGCATTCGTCGATGGCCGCGACGAGCTCGTCAGACGTGAATGGCTTCTGGAGGAAGCCATGGGTGCCGCTCATCAGCCCGCGCTCGCGGATGGTCTCGACGGCATAGCCCGAGATGAAGATGATGGGGATCTGTCCCAGCTCGCGGGCAAGGATGTCAGCGAACGCGCGCCCGTCCATGCCGGGCATCATGACGTCCGTGACCACGATGTCGATCCCGCGATCGCCGCGGCGCAGGATCTCGAGGGCAGCGGTGGCGTCTTCGACCGGGACCACCGTCATCCCGCGCTTCTCGAGCGTACGACGCAACACTTCGCGAACCGGCGCCTCGTCTTCCACGAGCATCACGCGGCGCTCCTTCACGGGCTGGCGCGCGACTGGCGCCGGCGCATGTTCCTCGGCCTGGACGGCTGCCTCCAGCGGCAGCCAGATCCGGAAGGTGGTCCCGCGCCCCGGCGTGCTCTCTACGTCGATGTGCCCCGCGAGGGAATTCACCACGGCGTACACGGTGGCGAGGCCCAGCCCCGTGCCCTTCCCTACCGTCTTGGTGGTGAAGAATGGCTCGAAGATCCGCGCAAGGGTCTGCGCGTCCATGCCGACGCCGGAGTCGCGGACCGTGAGGAGCTGGTATTCGCCACCAGGAAGGGGAATCCGTGCGTCCCCCGGTTCCAGCTGCGTCACCAGCAACTCGATGGCCATGTGCCCGCCCGAGGGCATGGCATCGTATGCGTTGACCACCAGGTTCATGAGCAGCTGCTCCATCTGAGACACGTCGGCGCGGACCGTGCGCGGACTGTCCGCGGCTGCCACATGCAGCTCGATGTTGGCCGGGAGCAATCGCCGGAACATCGGCTCCATGCGGCGCACGACCGTCGGGACATTCACCGGCTCGAGCTGGACGAACCCCTGCCGGCTGAAGGTGAGCAGCTGGCGGGTGAGCGCCGAGGCGCGCTTCGCCGCGGTCATCACCTCGTTCAGGTCGTCGTGGTGCTTCGGGTCGGTGTCGTCGAGCAGCATCGTCGTGGTCGCGGTGATCACCGTGAGCACGTTGTTGAAGTCGTGCGCGATGCCGCCGGCGAGCCTGCCCACCGCATCCATCTTCTGCGACTGGCGCAGCTGGTCTTCCAGGGTCTTGCGATCGCGCAGGTCGGTGACCACCGCGATGTAGCCGCTCTGGGCGGCGTTCAGCCTCGCCGCGGAGATAAGCACCGGGATGCGGGTGCCGTCCTTGCGCATCCGGGTGACTTCCTTCGCTTCCACGAGATCGGAGTCGGCGATGCTCCGGCGCATCTCGGTGAAGCTCGTCCCCTCGTCGTCCGGGACAAAGGGCACCGGCCGCCCGATCACTTCGTCGGCGGTCCATCCGAACAGCCGATCCGCCGCCTTGTTCCAGCGGGTAACCTTCCAGTCCTGGTCGACGGTGACGATCGCCTGCGGCGCCACGTCGATGAGCGACTGGAGCTGCTGGCTGTTCGCGCGCGCCTCAGCTTCACTGCCCGCGAGGGCCTTCTGCGCCGTGCGCTGGAGGGCAACCGCTTCCTTCAGCTCGGCGGTGCGCGCATTCACGCGGCGCTCGAGCTCATGGTTGACGTCGGCCATCACTCCCTGCGAGGACGCAACGTTGTCCACCAGCTGGTTGAACGCGCCGACCAGGTGGCCGACCTCGGGATCGCTGGTCTTCGCAGCGCGCAGCGACAGGTCTCCGTCCGCAATCCTGCGCACCGTCTGCACCATCGCGGACAGGGGACGCGTCGCGAGGGTTGCGATCGCGTACACCAGCAGGCAGCCGAACACGAACACGAGCACGCCTACCAGGGCACCGAAGCGCCGGGCGCTGGCCATCTCGGCGTTGAGCTTGTCCAGTTGCACCGCGACAGTAATGCGTCCCACCTTCTGGCCGTCGTGGGTGACGTCTGCCGAGGCGATGTACTGCCGCCGGTCGTCGGTGACCATGCCGCTGTCCCGCGCAATGCGCTGGGCTTCCCCGCGGGGGATTCCCCACGTGGACACCACCTTGCCCGCAGCGTCGCGCACCACGATCCAGCGGACACTTTCATCGTGCGCGGCCCCCGCGATCACCTCGGAGATTGCGGTCTCGTCGCCGAAGAAGAGCGCGGCGCGAAGGCTGTACGACGTGATGCTGGTGACGAAGTGTGCCCGGCGCAGCTCGGCGCGCAGTGCGTGCTGTTCCACGGTGCGCGGGAGGAACACCACCATATAAGTGGCGGCGATGGCGACGAGCAGCGAAAAGGACAGCAGCAGCTTGCCGCGGATGCCCAGCTGGATGCGCGTCACTTGCGCACCTGCGCCAGCCGGAGCAAGTCGCTGCTGAACTGGGCCCCCTGGGCGGTCGCCGCGGAGACGTTCAGCATGAGCTTGGGGCGCGCGTCGAGCAGGCGAACGCTCACCGCCATCCCCGACTCGATGTACCTGGGGACACCGGTCATGGTGGTGGCCTGCGCGCCGGCCGCCGACTCGGCGATGTCCTTCACGGACACGGCACGCATTGGCGTGACATAGATGGCCGCGGGCTTGTGCTGCGAGAGCGCACGGTCCAGCTGCTCGCGATCGATGTCCACCGGCACGACGCGGAGGGGCGTGTCATC
>DASPMP010000193.1:0-2717 GCA_035626995.1 Gemmatimonadaceae bacterium | reverse complement strand
TGTACCTGAAGAGCGGGATGTTCTTCTAGAAGGTTTGGCCCGCGCCCTGCTGTTGGCTCCGGCATGCACAGCAAGCCCGGCGGCATGTCCGCCACTTCCATCGCGCTCATTGCCCTGCTCGCGTTCGGTTGCCGAGCCCCGCTCAATACGGAATCACCGCCGCCGGATGAAATCGAGACCTCGCTCTTCCTTATAGGTGACGCGGGCGAGCCTGACCCCCGGGACGTCGGCGTTCCCCTCGAATCCCTGACGGCGCATGTGGCCGAAGCGCCCGGCAAGAGCATCGTCCTTTTTCTTGGCGACAACGTCTATCCCGACGGCATTCCCGAGGAGGGCCACGCGGAATTCGCGGACGCCCGCCGGCGACTGGAAGCGCAGGTCTCCGCAATTCCGGACGGCGCTCGCGCCATCTTCATCCCCGGCAACCACGACTGGGCGAGCGAGCTTGCGTATGGACTCTTCGCGGTGCGACGCCAGGAACAGCTCATCAGTGCGATGGCGCGAGGCCGCGACATCAGGATGCTTCCAGGGAACGGCTGCCCTGGTCCTGTTGCGCTGGACATCGGGCGCTTGCGCCTCATCGTGCTCGATACGCAATGGTGGTTGCACGGTTACATCGTCCGCGATTCGCTGTCGCGTTGTTCGGCCACAACGATGGGACAGGTGACGGCCGAGCTTCGGCGTCAGGTGACAGTTCCCGATGGGCATGTCGTGGTCGTCTCGGGGCACCATCCATTGATGACGGGAGGGGAGCATGGCGGTTACTGCGGTGTGACGGGACCCTTTCGTCGGTTCGCTGGCCGGGCACAGGATGTCCTCGGCGGAATCAACCGGCGGATGCGCGACTCCCTCGAGCTCGCGTTCAGCGCCAAGCCCCCACTGCTCTATGCCGCGGGACACGACCATAGTCTGCAGGTGCTGCACGGTGGAAAGAACGTGAAATTCCTCGTGGTGAGTGGCGCGGGCGCCCAGAGCAAAGGGTCGTGCGTCGTCACGCTGCGAGAAAGTCTGTATACCAGTCCGCGTCGCAGTGGCTTCATGCGGCTGGACGTCATGCGGGGAGGAGGCGCCTTGCTGCGTGTCTATCGCTATTCGGCGATCGGAAGCGGCGGCCTGTCGTTCAGTACCTGGCTCGAGGAGCGCCCATGAAACGGACATTCGTCGCCATCGTCGCACTGCTGGTGTCGCTGCCGGTCCAGGCTCAGGGGGTGGGTGAAACGCACCTGCGTCGACTGCTCGCGGTCCCGATCGGTGCGCTGCCGCCAATGGGAATGCTCATGCCCGCCAGCCGCAACCACAATTACTGGGTCGCCCGCGCGCAGGCAGGGATGCAGCAGAACAATGTGCTCGGCAACCTCACGGCCGTTGGAGGCGGGATAGACCTGCAGTGGCTCGGGGGATCCACCGTCGGGCTCACGAGCGGATACCAAACCGGCGATTGCGACGCCGCGGAGCTCTGCCCGAGTCACGTCATGTTCGGCGCGCGTGCGCGCTTCAATGTCGTCACCGGCGGTCCCACGGTTGCCGCGCTCGTCGGGGATAACAGCGCCACGACGACGCTCGGTGCCGAGTTCGGTTACGGCTATGCCACGAATGCGGTCGACGGTCACAACGCGTGCGCCGTGGACGTCGGCATGCCGGTGTCCGTATCGCTGTTCCAGCGCATCCGGCTTCTCTCATTCTTCACACCCGGTGTTGCGTGGGACGTACGGTGCCCCACGGGAGGCACATCAGGAGTCGCGGCCAGCGCCTTTCTCGGCGCAGGGATCGGCATCCAGCAGCTGTTTCACCACAGCTTCGACCTGAGCTTCGGGGCCCAGCGCATCTTCCGGCGAGGATCGGGGATGCAGATGGGGATTTCGGCGACGTATGTCTTCCTGAAGTGACGTCGCCGTTCGCGAACGCCGTTAATGAACGTCGTTCGTGAACGTCGGCACGCGTTCGTATCGGCCATCGCTCAGCAATTCCCACCCGTCAGGGGATGAGAGTGTCTCGGTGAGGATGCGATCGAGACGCTCGACGTGATCCTCCTGGCGCACCGGGACGATGACCTCCACGCGGACGTCGAAGTTGCGTGGCCGCCAGTCGGCGGACCCGATGTACCAGGCGTCGTCCCCCCCGTTCCTGAAGTGGAAGATCCGCGCGTGCTGCAGGAGCTGCCCGGCGAGCGTGACGATGCGGATGTTTTCGCTGATACCTTTCTCCCCCGGGTGCAGCAGGCAGACGCCACGTACCATCATCTCGATCGGTACACCGGCCTGCGACGCACGGTAGAGCGCCGCGATCGTCGTCGGGTCAGACAGACCGTTCACCATTGCCCGGATGCCGGCAGGCCTACCTTCCATCGCGTTGCGGGTCTCACGCTCGATCAGCCGGAGAAAGCGCGCGCGCATCCCGAATGGCGATGCCAGGATGTGATCGAACCGCGCGCGCTCCGCGGGGGAGCGGCCGGTGATGACGTTGAACAGCGACGCGAGGTCGTCGGTGATCCCCGGGTCGCGGGTCACCAGCCAGAGATCGATGTAGACCTTGGCGGTCTGGCCGTTCATGTTGCCGGTGCCGACGAGCGCGACGCGTCGCGGCGTATGCTCTGCTTCGAACGTCACCAGCGCCGTCTTCGCATGCACCTTGATGTCCGGCGGCGACAGCACGACACGAACGCCGTCCGCTTCGAGCGAGCGCGCCAGCTCGATGTTGTCTCGCTCGTCGAAGCTGGC
>DASPMP010000192.1:0-7021 GCA_035626995.1 Gemmatimonadaceae bacterium | reverse complement strand
GGACACGTGGCGTCGCCAAGGACGTCAGCTGATGATGGGCACCGATCCGGTGGATACGGGCGCGCTCGTGTCGGCCGCTGGCGGCGCGAACTGGAGCGGGATGCCCGCCGGGACGGTGATGGGGCATGTCCATCTGCATGTCGCGACGGTCGACGCCAGCGCCGCCTTCTTCTCCGAGACGCTCGGCTTCGATCGCATCGTCTGGAGCTATCCCGGCGCGCTGTTCCTGTCAGCGGGCGGGTACCACCATCACCTCGGCACGAATACCTGGGCCGGCGCGGGTGCGCGCCCCACCGCGCCGGATGAAGCGGGACTCATCGAGTGGACCATCGAAGTTCCCGATGTCGCGACGCTCGACAGCTTGGAGACCAGCCTGCGCAGTGCTGGCCACGAATCGCGGCGCGAGAAGGGACATCTCGTCACCGCTGATCCGTGGGGCACAGGTATCCGCATTGTTGTTGACGCCGTTCAATAACGGCGTTCAATAACGTCGCTGCGCGCGTTTTTTTAGTTCGCCGCAAAGCAATAGAACAATCCGGCACCGCCGGTCGCGACGAGGTCCTGCTGGCCGCACCCCCGACTTCCATGTGCGGCGTTCCACGACGAGTTACCACCGCCGGAACGATCGTGGTGTCCCACCATCGCGCTGCCCGTCGAGTTGCTCGTCCAGTTGTTGCACGTCGTGTTCGCCGCGGTCCCAAGCACGGCGCGGCCATGCGAGTCCGAGCCCGTGAGGATGTCGTGCTGGTTTGGCTGGTCACCGCGCCCCTTCACCGGCTGTCCCTTTTCGTCCAGCGCGAATTCCTTGTTGATGCTGTTCCGGTCGCGGTGGATGTCGCCATGCAAGTCGGCCGTGTTCCATGCGATCAGGACACCGCGCGCGTTGTACCACGGCCCCGTTCCAATGCGATCGCGCGCGTTCACCGGCGGCTGACCGGCGGCAGCGGTCGCACTCAGGTATGCGCGCCATATCCGCGCACTGGCGCCGGCGGCCTGCGCGAGCCGCTGGCAATGCGCGTCAGCGCCGGCAAGGCCGCCAAGGTTCGCGCCATCGCCCGGTCCAGCGCTCGTGATGAAGAAACCCATTGGCTGCTGCTGTTGCGGCTGATTCCCCTGCGCCCGGCTTTCACCCGCAACGCTCAGGGCAAGTACGACGACTGTTGCACTGACGACGCGCATCACTTTCCTCCGCATGGATGGTGACGCCAAGATAGCCGGGGCTCTGGCGCGCCGCACGCGGGGAGCGGCGGACCGTCAGTGCATCGCCGCCGTCGCCACGCGATCGAAGTTCGCCCGCACTGCGGCGTAGCACTCGCACGATGCCAGCTGCAGACGGTCGCGGTCGACGATCTTCAGCTTGCCGCGCGTGTACTGCACCAGCCCCGCCTCCTTCAGCGTCCGCATCGCCACCGTGACGCCCGAGCGGCGAACGCCGAGCATGAAGGCGAGAAACTCGTGGGTGAGGGGGAACTCATCGCCGTCCACGCGATCGCGCGTGGTCAGCAGCCAGCGCGCGCAGCGCTCCTCCACGAGGTGCGCGCTGTTGCAGGCGGCAGTCTGCGCGGCCTGGGCCATGAATGCCTGCACATATCGCAGGATCAGTCCATGCAGCGGCCGCGCCGGACTGGCAACAGTCGACAAGGCAGTCGCCGAGAGACGATACGCGGTTCCGGGGAGCTGCACGATGGCACGCGCCGTGGCGCGATCGCGCGAGAGGAACGCGGGCAAGCCGACGACACCTTCGCGTCCCACCGTTCCAATCTCGATGGCGTCCCCGTTCCGGAACGCGCTCACCAATGAAACGACGGCGGTGGTTGGGAAGTACAGGTGACTCACGAAGTCCTCGGGCTCGAAGAGGACCTGGCGTTGCTCGAGCTCAACGCGCTCGAGATGCGGCTGCAGCAGGCGAATGTCTTCGCCGGGCAGTGATGCAATAAGGCGGTTCGACAGCATGCACCCATCCTATCCAGGCTGCGTCAGGTGGGGCAGCAGGAATATCGGAAGTGCGGATGTCGGGGAATTCCCCTACACCGGTGCAAGACGACGTCAGCGAACCGCTTATCGAATGGCGTTAGCCGCTATCCGACAGCCATCCCTGCTTCGCTGCCCAGCGCACGATGTCGACGCGCGTGCGAAGTCCCAGTTTTTCCGCCACCCGCGCCTTGTACGTCTCCACCGTCTTTACGCTCAGCTGCAGTTCCGCCGCGATCTCCTTGTTGGTATACCCGCGTGCGATCCGTCGTAGCACGTCACCTTCGCGTTCACTCAGGGCATCAGCGTCCGGCTCCGCAGCCTCCTCCCCGTCGAGGAATTCTTCCACCACCGCACTGGCGATGGACGGATCGATGTAGACGCCGCCGGCGGCCACCGCCCGCACGGCGCGCACGAGCTCATCGCCGGCAGCCCGCTTCAGCACGTACCCCGCGGCCCCGGCCGCAAGCAGTTGCCGCAGATACGAACGCTCCGCGTGCACCGTCAACGCCAGGACGCGAACCTCCGGAAATTGCTGGCGCACCTGGCGCGTCGCCTCTGCGCCGTCCAGGTTCGGCATCGAAAGGTCCATCACCAGGACGTTTGGCCGTAGCCGGCGCGCCCCCTCGATTGCCTGCAGGCCATCCGCGGCTTCGCCCACGACGGTCATGTCCGTCTGGGAATTGATCAGCGCTTTCAACCCCTCTCGCACCACGGCATGGTCGTCCGCCAGGAGCACGCGGACAACATCTTCACCATCGCCAACGGCATCGAGCTGGTTCGTCATCTGGGGGCTCATGACTCCCCACATGGGATGCGGACGAACAATGTCGTTCCCCCGCTTTCGGGCGAGCTCTCGATCTCCACCACCCCGCCCAGCAATGTCGCGCGTTCCATCATCCCTCGAAGGCCGATGGGCGTGCGATCCCCGGTGCGCGGCGGACGCGAGATGTCGAACCCGCGTCCGTTGTCCTCGATGATTGCCACCACCACATCATCCCGCCGCTCGATGATGACGCTCGCGCGCGTAGCGCCGCTGTGTCGCGCCACGTTGGTGAGTGCCTCCTGGACGATGCGGTACACCGCCGTCTCTACGGCTGGATGCAGCCGCTCGCCATCGAGACGCGTATGCATGTCGACGGGAATCTCCGCATGCCGGCTGAATTCGTCGACGAAGCTGCTGATCGCCGGAACCAGCCCGAGGTCGTCCAGGGCACGTGGCCGCAATCGTTGCGCGAGACCGTGCAGCTCTGTCGACAGCGACGACACCAGCGTACGAAGCCGCGCCGCGCGCCGGTCGATCTCCGACCCCGGAGGGACCACGTCCGACAATGCCTGCAGTCCCAGCCCCAGCGCCGTGAGATGCTGCCCCGCCTCGTCGTGCAGCTCGCGCGCAAACCGGCGACGCTCGGTTTCTTCCGCGGCGAGAAGCTGACGACGCAGCGCGTCCCGCTCCACCGCGGCCCGCAGTTGCTGGTCGTTCTCTTCGGCCAGCCGACGCGCCGTCAGGTCCCGCGTGATCACCGTGAACCCCGTGAGCTCGCCATCCGGATCGCGGACAGCCGTCACCAGTTCGTCTGCATAGAATCGCTCGCCATTCTTGCGTATCCGCCAGCCAACGCGCTCCGCGCGACCATTCGCCGCGGCGGTGGCCAGGTCGCGTTCCGGCTCGTCCGAATTCACCGCCGCCGGGAGATAGAATTCCGAGAAGTGCTGCCCCAGGATCTCATCGAGGTCATAGCCCAGCACCCGCGTTGCCCCGGTCGTCCAATCCCGGATGCGTCCATCCGGATCGAGCATGAAGATGGCGTAATCGCTGATGTTCTCGACCAGGGTGCGATAGCGATTCTCGCTTTCGCGAAGCGCCTGCTCCATGCTGCGCCGGTTGGTGACGTCCTGGCCGATCTTGAGGAAGCCGCGCAACGCTCCAGTCTCGTCCGTGAGCATCCGCGCGGTACCTTCGATGAAAACCCGGCTGCCGTCCTTTCGCCGGTGCCATCGCACGTCGGGCGTGGAGCCATTCTGCATCGCCGACGCCATCTCCCGCGCCGGAACGTCGCGCTCCTGGTCCTCGATCGTGAAGGTCATCGCGACTGGCTGGCCGATCGCCTCGCTCGGGCGCCAGCCGAAGACGGCTTCGGCACCGGGGGACCAGCTGTCGATGATCCCGTCAGGCGTCATCGTGAGGATGGCATAATCGCGAGCCGCGCTGACAATGGCCCGGAAGCGCTCCCCATCTCCGCCCCGGGCTTCTGCCCCTGCGAGTTCACGATCCTGTAGCACGCTCAAAAGCCTAGCATCCCCGTGCCGGCTTTCCAGCTGGCTTCGCCGCGATTGGCGCAAATGATGCCTTCCTGCTGGGCATGCTGCAATTCACGAAATCAACGGCATCTGCCGCAGGGCTTATTCTCGTGTTGGCGATTCCTGGCATCGCCCAGGAACAGCCGGCTGTGTCCGCTGGTTCCGACCGGAATCGCGTAACGCTCGTTCCCGGACAGCAGTACGAAGCCGGGGCAATGCAGCGAGCCCTCTTTGGCGATGGCTGGCGCGACGTCTGGGTCACACCGGTCAGCGCCCCGGTCCTCGACATGGAGTCGTTCGCGGGCGGACTCAAGTTCGTGAAACGCGGCGGCGGCTTCCACAGCTACGTGCTGCATCTCCAGGAAGACGATGGCTGGAAGGAGTATCGCTTCCGGTCCGTGCAGAAGTTTCCCCAACTTCCTGACCAGTTCAAGGGCACCCTCGTGGGGAAGGTCTGGCAGGATCAGGTGAGCATCCTCTTTCCCGCGGCGCCGCTGATGGTACCGCCGCTGCTCGACGCCATCGGCGTGTTGCACGTAAAGCCCGAGCTCTATGTGATGGGAGACTCTCCCCGCCTCGACGTGGAGCGCGACAGCGTCCGCGGAATGCTCGGCACCATGGAACTGAAAGGCTCCGAGGCGCCGGACGACAAAGCGGGATTCGCGGGATCGGAGAAGGTCAAGGGCACCGAGAACTTCATGGAAGACATCGCCGAGAGTCGCGCGCATCGCCTCGACGAACACGAGCTGCTTGCTGCCCGGCTGATCGATTTCCTCATCAACGACGTCGACCGTTCCTTCGACAACTTCGACTGGGCACGATTCGGCGAGAAGGGCGCATACACGTGGCGTCCACTCCCTCGCGATCGCGACCAGGCATTTGTGGATTCGCGCGGAATCATCAACAACCTCGTCGTTCGCAAGCTGTTCCCAAAACAGATTCCTTTTGGTCCGACCTACGATCTCCGGGGGCTGACATATACCTCGTATCCCATCGACCGCCGGCTGCTGCAGCGGCTCGATGCTGATGATTTCCGCTCGGTCGCGCTGCGCGTCCAGCGCGCGGTGACGGACGACGTCATCGGCCAGGTGATCGCTGAAATGCCGGCCGAATGGCGCGCGCGCACGGACGCCGACGAGCGCATCTCCGCCGCGCTCAAGGCACGGCGTGACGCCCTACCGACGGTCGCGATGGCCTTCTACCAGCAGCTGAGTGGCGAAGTGGACGTGTTCGGCACCGAAGAGGGTGACCGCTTCGACGTCGTGCGCCATGCCGATGGCCGGGTGACCGTCACCATCACAGATCCGGAACGTGGGCCGACCATCGTTCGGCGTGCGGACGGCAGCGTCATCACGACGTCCGCGGGTGGCATCGCCAACCGCGACGCCTTCTACTCCCGTACCTTCCTCCCATCCGAAACTAAGGAAGTGCGCCTGTACGCCAATGGCGGCGATGACATCGCCGTCGTGCGCGGCGCCGCCGTGGGCGACATCGTGGTTCGGGTCATCGGTGGCGAGGGGAACGACACCCTCGCGGATTCCGCCGGAATGGGAACGCATTTGTACGATGCGGAGGGGACGAACCAACTCCTGACGTCAGGCGGAACGCACATCGACACGCGTCCCTGGAAGCCCCTGGAGCGTGAGGAAGGCTTCCGCTGGGACACCGACTGGCGTCCCGATTGGGGCGGTACGAAGGGCCTGTCCCCGGTCTTCGATTACAACACCGGCTCCGGACTCATTGTCGGCGTCGGACATCGCACCCGTCAGTACGGATTCCGTCGCCTGCCCCACCTGTGGGAATTCGGCGCAAGTTTCCTCGTCGGTACCGGTGACGGCCGCCTGGGCGTCAACGGCTACGCCGATTACCGCTTCGAGAATTCGCCACGTGCCTTCCGCGTCACGGGCTCGGCGACGCAGCTCGAAGCGACGCGGTTCTTCGGGTTCGGCAATAACACGGCAGAAGTTTCGCGGGACCTCAGTCTCGTGCAGCAGCAGATGGTCACGCTCGAGCCGTCCCTCGTGCACCTGATCGGATGGCGCACCCGTGAAGGTACCGGGAGCGCGATCAAGGGCCGCGACACCACGCGATACTCCGGCGTGCGGTCGCTCGTCGGCGAAGTCCGCGTCGGACCGAAGCTCGCGTGGATCGATCCCGACCCCGCACCCGGTTCGCCGCTCCTGGTAAGCGGTGTACGTGGCTCCGAATCGTTCGGTCTGGCCGGTGCGCAGATGGCGCTGGAGCTCGACCGCACGGATGACGATGCTGTGCCGACAAGCGGCTGGACCGCGGAAGCAGAAGTCGCCGCGTTCCCTGCGCTCCTTGGGCTCGACGACGCGTTCGGCACTGCCAGCGCCGGCGGCTCGCTGTACGTACCTCTCGGATCACTCGGCGGACCACATCTCGCCTTCCGCGCTGGAGGGGCTGTGGGGGCCGGCGACATGCCGGCGCAGTTCGCGCCCGCCATCGGCGGACGCAGCTCGCTTCGCGGCTACTCGTGGCGGCGCTATGCCGGCGACGCGGCGGTCAATGGCGGCGCCGAGTTCCGCGTCCCCGTCGGAACGGTGAACTTCATGGTGCGCTCGCAGCTCGGCGTATTCGCGCTGGCGGACGCTGGTCGCGTCTGGTTCGATGGCGCAAACGATGGCGGTTGGCACACCGGGGTGGGCGGCGGCATCTGGCTGGCCGCGCTCGGGCGCTCCCTGAGCATCGCGTACGCGAATGGCGAGGGGGGACGGCTGTACCTGAA
>DASPMP010000191.1:0-3457 GCA_035626995.1 Gemmatimonadaceae bacterium | reverse complement strand
GGGCAGCCAGCTCAATCGCCCCGCGGAAGGACTCGGCCTCGGACTGACGATCGCGCGCGAGCTCGCTCGCGGAATGGGAGGCGACCTGACCGTAGAAAGCCAGCCGGGTGAGGGAACGACCTTCTTTCTCGAGCTGCCGCTCCCTCAGTCCGTCAGCTGATCGTCAGTCGCGCGAGGGCGGCTGACCATTCTGCCGGCGCCGCTGGTTGTCGTTGAACTCAGGGCCCTTCGGCTCGATGTCCGTCCCGCGCGCGTTGTTGCCCACCGTCTCCCGCGCGTCGCCGCGCGCCTCGGACTTCGTGTCTGGTCTGGTTCCCGAGCGATCGTCCGGGCTCAACGGTTCACGCACATCGTCGTTGTCCCGGAATTTGTCACGCGACCTGTCCTGACCGTCTGGCATGGCTGCTCCCGTGAAGTTGGGGAGACAATCCGCATCCAGCGTGCCTCATTGCCAGCGGTTGAGTCGACTCAACTGCGCGAAGCGGGGACGACGCGCATCGCGGTGCCGTAGCACAGCACCTCAGACACCCCGGACATGATTTCGGTCGCGTCGTAGCGCACGCCGACGAGCGCGTTGGCGCCGAGCTGCTGCGCGTGCTCGATGCACTGCGCGAATGCCGCCGCGCGCGTCTCCTCGCAAAGCTCCGTGAGCAGCGAGATGTCGCCGCCGAAGAACTGCTGCACCTTCGCGCCAAACAGCCCCACCGCGCTGCGTGACCGCACGGTGATGCCGCGGACGACCCCATACCGCTCCATGATGCGGTAGCCGTCGAGCTGCGTTTCAGTGGTCGTGAGAAATCCGGAAGGCAGCTGGGTCACGAGGACCATCCGTTGAGGGAGGAATGCGAATCACTACTGCCCGCATGCCGCACAATGTTTCATGGCGGCCGCTGCCGCCCCGCGAGGCACGCTTGCAGGTCGTCCAGGCCGGCGCCGAGCGACCGCAGCGCGACCATCATATGGTAGTACAGGTCTGCCGCTTCCTCGACCGCGCGGTCGCGGTCGCCGTCGGCGCAGGCGGTCACGAGCTCGGCGCATTCCTCACCAAGCTTCTTGAGACGCAAGTTGCGATCGGCGAGGAGACGCGAGGTGTAGCTCGGCTCTCGGCCCTCGGCCCTCGGCCCTCGGCGCGGGCAGCGAGGATGGCGTCGAGATGGATCAGCGCATCGATGGGCGGCTGGCCGAAGCAGGTCTGGGATCCTGTGTGACAGGCAGGGCCAGCGGGATTCACGCGCGCCAGCACGATGTCGCGATCGCAGTCCGCTACAAGCGACACGACACGCTGGACGTTTCCGCTGGTGGCTCCTTTGTGCCACAGCCCACGCGTGCGCGAGCGATAGTGCATCTCGCCCGTCGCCAGGGTTTGCTCCAGCGCGGCGCGATCCGCGGCCGCAACCATGAGGACCGCGCCGGTCGCCGTGTCCTGCGCGACCACCGTCACCGTGCCCTGGTTCTTCGCGAAATCGAGGGTGTCCAGATCGGCGGAGACAGCGATTACAGTCACGACGCACCGAGTCGCAGGCGGACCTCCTGCGCCAACGCGCCGTTCGTGGCGATGCAACCGTCGCCGAACGCTGTTGCCCGGCCAGTCCAGTCGGTGATGACGCCGCCCGCTTCGCTGATCACGGGGTACAGCGCCGCCGCGTCCCACGGTGCGAGCACGGGATCCACCATCACCTCGGCGCGCCCCGTCGCGACAAGCAGGTAGCCGTAGCAGTCGCACCATCCGCGATTGAGACTCGACGCGGTCGTGAGAGTTTGCCAGGAGGCACCGCGCGCGGGATGCTGCGCGAACGTACTGTCCGCGGTGAGCAGCAGCGCATCGCCCAGCGTCGCGACCGAAGACACCTGCGCGCGGCTGCCATTCCACCATGCGCCGAGTCCGCGCGCAGCGCACACCATCTCCCTCACCGCGGGGCAGTAGATGGCTCCGGCGAGAATGTCCTCGCCGCGCGCGAGGGCGATGAGCGTGCCCCACAGTGGCACGCCCCGGATGAACGATGCAGTGCCGTCGATCGGATCGATGATCCAGCGCAGTTCTGCGTCCGGATTCACTGCCGCGAACTCCTCACCAAGGACGCCGTGATCCGGAAAGCGCTTCGCGATCCAGTCCCGGGCGATGGATTCCGCGGCGCGATCCGCGCGCGTCACGGGACTGCCGTCGTCCTTCGTCTCGACCGCGATGTCGCTCGCAAACATTCCGAGCGCCACGTCGCCAGTCAGGCGTGCGACCTCATTCACCGCGTCGAGCATCGACTCGTGCGACAGGCGCATCACGCGCACCTCCGTACCGGGATGCTCTGCCGGTGCATCTCGTCCTTGATCCCCGCGACGGTGACCACGCCGTCGTGCACAATACCAGCAACGAGCGCGGCGGAGGCGCTGGTGCGGCTGAGCACTTCGCAGACATCGGCAGCGCAACCCGCGCCCCCGGATGCAATCACCGGAATGCCGACGGCCCCGGACACAAGGCGAGTGAGGGCAACATCGTATCCCTGTCGCCCACCGTCGCGCTCGATGCTGGTGAGCAGGATCTCCCCCGCGCCAAGCGACGCGCAGCGTGCAGCCCACTCGACGGCGTCGAGCGGCGTCACGTTGCGTCCCCATGCGTCGCGACGATCCAGCGGCCGCCGACGCGCGCCGCGTCGATGCTCACGACCACACACTGCGCGCCGAAGCGCGCCGCGCACTCAGAGATCAGTTCCGGTCGCGCGACTGCCGCCGAGTTGATCGCGATCTTGTCGGCGCCGGCGCGAAGCGCGCGCGCTGCGTCATCCACACTGGCCATTCCTCCCCCCACGGTCAGTGGGATATTCCCTTTGAACTGTGGGGCGTGTCCTACTCGCTTCGCCGGGTCCTGAAGAGCAATCCAACGCAGAGACGCAGAGGTAAATCCATGGATTGGAATTGCTTGATCTGGTGAGACTTCAGGCACGCACCGATGACTCCACAGTTCAAGGAACGAAGGACGAGGAATACGGGAATGCTGGAATACAGGAATAGCGTCAGGAAGGAAGCATTCCTTCTTCCTCATTCCGGCATTCGCGCATTCGGGAATTCTTCCTTTCCTTTGAACTGTGGAGCGTGTCCTACTCGCTTCGCAGGGCCGTCATCGGGTCCACAGGCACCGCACAGGCGCGCTGGGTCCGGAAAAAGCAATCCAACGCAGAGACGCAGAGACGCAGAGGTGAAGCCAGGGATTGGCAGAGCTCGATCTGGTGAGACTTCAGGCACGCACCGCCGACTCCACGGTTCAAGGAGCAACCGAGGAATGCTGGAATACAGGAATAGTTCGGAAGGAACGTCCCTTTCTCCCATTCCGGCATTCACGCATTCGGGAATTCTTCTTTCCTTTGAACCGTGGGGCGTGTCCTACGCCCTTCGCCGGGTCCTGAAGAGCAATTCAACGCAGAGACGAAGAGGTGAAGCCATGGATTGGCATTGCTTGATCTGCTGA
>DASPMP010000190.1:0-2187 GCA_035626995.1 Gemmatimonadaceae bacterium | reverse complement strand
GAAGACGTGGCGGTAACGAACGTCCTTTGCCGCGCGAGTCAGCGGGTCGCGAACGCGGTGGTCGTGCTTCCGTGCCAGACGTTGTGCCGCGCGCGACGAATCGGGCAGCAAGTCGAGAAACGGCTGCACACGTTCGCGGCTGAAGCGGTACGTGGCCGGCAGCTGCCAGAGAAACGGACCCGTTTTCTCGCCGAGGGCGAGGATGCCGCTTGCAAATAAATTCCCGAGCGCGCCTTCGGCATTTCGCAGCTTGAGGTTGTGCGTCACGAACCGGCTTCCCTTGACGGCGAACAGAAAGTCGTCCGGGACCTCGGCCACCCACTTCCGATAGACAGCCGGACTTTTCAGGCTGTAGAACGTCCCATTCAACTCGATGCTGTCGAACACCCGGCTTGCGTACTCCAGCCAGCGGCGGGCAGGGATATCCGGTGGATAGAACTTGTCCCGCCATCCTTTGTAGACGTATCCGCTGATGCCAACCCGCACGCGCCCATTCGCGCGTCGAGCGCTCATCGTCCGGTATTCGGCGCCTGCGTCGGCGCGGGCGCCGCTGGTTGGATGATGCTCTCGCGAATGGCGCGGAAGGCACGCCGCACGGACCCGGAGGCCAGCCGATAGTCGCCATTGGGGGCGCGCACTCCCATCGCCTGGCCGTAGTCGCCGGCCTCCGTCACAACGGCGCCACGGATCTCCGAGTGGCTGGTAGCCCACGCCAGCGCCGCCCACACCGCGCGATCCTGGCTCGGCTGACCGTGTGCGAGCGGATATCCGCCGGCGCCGAACACCCAGTGCGGCTTCGTTGCGGGATGCGCGCGGAGCCAGCGGTCGGCCGCGCGGAATCCTGCGTCGATGCTCCGCGCTCCCTGCCGTGTGGGATAGAACCCGAAACCGAGGACGTCGATCGGCGATCCGCGCTGCGCCGCCCATGCGTACATCGTGCTGTCGCGTGAGTCGAAGGCCGCCGCCGTATATGCCACACGGGTGCGCGGACGCATCTCCTTCACGATCGCTGCTGCCCGCGTGTGATACTCCTGCCACGTCTCGACGGACAGCCGACCAAGAATGCGAGCGCCGACGCCGTAGGGATCCTGGGCTGGGATCAGGATGTCCGGACGCAGGCGGTCGACGACGCGGCGGATGGTGCGCAGGCGTTGATCCACATCCAATGACGCACTGCCGATCTCCGGGAGGAGCTTTCCCTGGTATCCGATGGTCGCGATCACGACGAGCGAATCACGCGGCAGCTGGTCGAGCGCATGCGACACGGAGTCGATGGCAAGCTGCGTGGCTCCCGGTGCAAATACCACGTTCACGACGTCGACGCCGGTAAATACCGCGGTCTCGAGGTCACTCTTCACCGAGGCAGCGGAAGGGGCTTCGGCAATATCCGGGAACAGCTTGAGTCCCACGGAGAAGCCGCGCGGACGCTCGGTGAGCCGGTCGCCCGCGTGCGCATCGTAGCTCTGGAGTGCGACGTCGGCTCGCGGCAGCTCCGCCAGCATGAGGGCGAACCAACTCAGGGCGAGGCCCGCCATCGCCATTCGAAACCCCGCGGTGAGGCGGCTGAGCGCCGGGAAGGCGGGAGAAATGATGGGGACATGCAGAAAGAAGGGCGACGTGATCGCCGCTTCGGTCGTGGCAAGGGCGAGCGCATCGATCTGGGCAGCCATGACGACGAGCAGTGGGCGCGCGACGTCGTAGCCGTGCGCCGCGAACAAGCGCGTGACGGCAGCAACGGCAAGAAAGACGTTGTAGAATGCGATCGGATAGCCCCAAAGCGGATTCACCAGCTTCCGCGTCAGCGCGTACACCGACTGTCCGGCGAAGAGCACGATGGTGACTGGCCACAGCCAGTCGATCGCGGAGATACCGCGCCCGGTGATGACTGTCGTCGTGGCGATCGCGACGATGAAGGCGGGAATCAGCAGCATTCCCGCCATCCCGGTGATCGTCGCGAAAGGGCGCGTCGCCTGTCGCAGCTGCGCGATCCGTCCCGCCAGGATGACGTTCCAGACGACGATGACAAGCGTCAACGCCAGGTGCGCCGGCGCGAGCCACTGTTTCATTTGTTCTCAGTTCGAGTCGTGCCGCTCGCGCAGGGGGCGCGGACGTAAGCAAACCCGTGGAAAGGAGCATGCCAACGGCCTAGTGTGCTTACCACGGACGCGTCATTTTCTTCAGGTCGCC
>DASPMP010000189.1:0-2260 GCA_035626995.1 Gemmatimonadaceae bacterium | reverse complement strand
CGATTGTTCGCGCGCGGGAATATCGAGAGCCTTCGCCGGCAGCCACGTGTGGCGATCGTGGGCACACGTCGGGCGACGTCGTACGGCCTGCGCGTCGCCCGGGAGCTCACAACGGCGTTTGTCCGCGCAGGCGCCTGCGTGATCAGTGGCCTGGCATCTGGCATCGACGGCATGGCACATCGCACCGCGCTCGATGAGGAGGGGACGACGATCGCCGTGCTTGGCACCGGCATGAATCGCGTGTATCCCAAGGCGCACCGTCCGATGCAGCAGGCGATCGTTGAGCGCGGCCTTCTTCTCAGCGAGCTGGACGCCGACGACCACGGTCAGAAGTTCACATTTCTCCAACGCAACCGGATCATCGCGGCGCTGGCGCATCTCACCGTCGTTGTCGAGGCGCCTGAACGCAGCGGCGCCCTGAATACCGCTGAACATGCGATGGAGCTCGGCCGCCATGTTGCGGCCATACCAGGCCAGATCGACCAACTGCATAGCGTGGGCGCGAACCGCTTGATCCGCGATGGGGCCCAGATACTCACCTGTGTCGAAGATGCGTTGGCCCTGGTTGGACTGACGCCCGCGCCGCGGGAATATCGCGGCGCGCCTGATGGAGATGATGGCCGCGTCTGGTCCGCGCTCGCGGGAGGTGCTCTCGATGTCGATGCGCTTTGTGCACGCGCTGGACTTCCAGCAGCGCAGTGCCTGGCTGCCGTTACGAGGCTGGAGCTCGCCGGCTCCATCGAATGCGCCATGACCGGAGAAATCCGTCGGCGCTGAGGAACGCACCTCGGCTGTATCTTGGGATGTGCGCGCCGAGCATCTCTACATCCACGTTCCATTTTGTGCGCGCCGCTGCGTCTACTGTGATTTCTCGATCGCGGTGCGTGCGACTATCCCCTCGGTGGAGTACGCTGCGGCCCTGGACGCCGAATGGTCGGTTCGCCATGGCTCGTCGAATCTCGAGCTGTCCACGCTGTACTTCGGGGGTGGCACGCCGTCCAAGCTGGCGGGGGATGGTGTCGCCCGCGTGCTCGATATCGTGCGCCGCCGCGCGTCGATCCAGGCGACGGCAGAGGTGACGCTCGAAGCCAATCCAGAGGACGTGACCGCGCAAAATGCTGCTGCCTGGCACGCGTCGGGGATCAATCGGGTGTCCCTCGGCATCCAGTCATTCGATGACGCGATGCTCGGCTGGATGCATCGAACGCATGATGCCGCACAGGGCGCTCGCGCGGTTGAAGTACTGCGTGATGCCGGCATTCCTAACGTGTCTATTGACCTGATCTTTGCTACACCCAGCTCAGTCACTCGCTCGTGGACTCGCGACGTCGATCGGGCGTTGGCGCTGGACGTTCCGCACATTTCCGTCTACGGACTGACGGTGGAGCCCCACACTCCGCTGGGTCGCTGGGTTTCCCGGCTCGATGTGGCAGAAGCGCCGGAAGATCGGTTCGAGGAAGAATTTCTGGCGGCACATTCGGCGCTCGCTGCCGCCGGTTTCGATCACTACGAGGTTTCGAATTATGGGAGGCCCGGCATGCATTCCAGGCACAACTGGGCGTACTGGGACCGCCGGCCGTACGTCGGACTTGGTCCGTCGTCGCACGAGTTCGACGGTTCTACCCGCAGTTGGAACGTGGCGCCGTACGCCGAGTGGGAACGGAGAGCGGGTGCTGGCCGATCGACTCAGGAGGGGTGTGAACGCCTTTCAATAGAGCAGGAGTCGGCCGAGCGGGTGTACCTTGCATTGAGGACAGACAAGGGTCTCGTCCTCGATGACGCCGAGGTCGAATACGTCCAGGCTTGGGTAAAGAGTGGTTGGGCCACCTTGGATGGCTCCAAAACCCTCAGGCTGACCCCTTCCGGCTGGCTTCGCCTGGATGCACTCGCCAGCAGCTTGACTAGCCTCCGAAGTCGTTAATAGGTTTGAACTTATGAGCCGCGTGGAGCAGCTTTCGGCACGCGAACGTCGCGTACTTGAGGCCGTAATTCAGACGTACGTTCAGACCGCGGAGCCCGCCGGGTCCCGGACGGTCTCGCGGCGCTTTGGCCTCGGCGTTTCCCCGGCAACCATCCGGAATACCATGTCGGACCTGGAGGAGAAGGGCTTCCTCTTCCATCCGCACACGTCCGCGGGCCGCGTTCCCACGAACAAGGCGTATCGCGCCTACGTCGACGCCCTGCTCACCAGCGCTCCGGCGGTGCCCACGGTTGACCACGACAAGCTGAGCGAGGCGATTTCGGCAACCGGGTCGCCCAT